>JALSUP010000018.1 GCA_027071315.1 Sulfurovum sp. | reverse complement strand
TTTATGGAAGAATTTTTTCTATTGATTTTATAGAATTTCTCTCAAATGAATGAAGGCATCATTTGAGGAATAATGACTTTAGGTTCTGATTTTGGAATTGGGAGGGTATTTTTAGAGGTGCCCTTTTATAACTTTTTGCTTCACTTTGTAATGCCTTTTTTCTTAGCAATCTCCTGCTCAACGAACTTTAGATTCTCCTCTGTACGCTTCACTGTAACATCATGTGGAGACAATACTTTTTTTCGAATGGCAAGGCATGTTTCAAGATTACTTTTTGATTTTTCAAAATCCTCGAGGTTGATATAGATACTCGCGATCGCCTCATAGGTATCTCCCAGCTCTTTACTCTCCTTCTCTCCACTGTTTTTGTATATTTCTACAGCTTTCTGCATATAAAGCAGTGCCGTAGGATGTTCTTTGTGCATGTAGTACTTGTTCCCGGTATCAAAATAGAGCTTGGCTAACTTTGGGTCATTTTCCTTGCGAAGTTTCATCTCCACCTTCAGCGCACGCAGCGCATACTCGATGGCTTCATCGAATTTTCCGGATTTATAATAAGCCTGGGAAAGCGCTGCGTAGTCTTCAGCGACACGTGCATTGAAGACACCGAACTTCATGTAGTCGGCATCGAGTCTTTTCCCCGCTTCAACGATTACCTGCTCCATTTGCTTGGCATTCTCCTGTATTGATGCTGTCTGCCCCGCTGTTAAACAGCTGCCTGCAAGAAGTGCTGTGCATATAATTTTTTTCATTTTTTACTCCTTACGGTTTGTTTTATCTGCCTGTTCTTCCGCAACAGGCACCCTTGTGGCAATGATACTGTCACTCTCAAAGACCTCTTTCCCAAGACGTTTCAGCTCCTCTGCCGTGACCGATGCCATTTCGGTATCCAGCTTCAGATAGGCATCCATCGGCGTATCGAAGCGGTTTGTAAGCTGCATCAGAGAGAGCCAGTATTCGTTCTTACGCAGAAGCTGCTGATAGCCGACAGAAAACTCTTTTTTGGCGTGCTGAAGCGTTTTGGCATCGGGTCCCTCTTTGATGAACGCGGCAAGCTGTGTCTGCACATCTTCGATGAGCGCATCACTTCTTTTAGGGTCTGCGGCAAAAGAGATGCTGCAGACAAGTGTGTTGTTGGTCTCACGTGTCAGTGTACAGGCGGTACTGATGTCGTAGGTGCCCGACTTCTTCTCGCGTATCTCGTTGCGAAGACGGATGTTGAGCACACTCTGAAGCAGCTTGACTGCGGCTGCAGTATGTACGGAGAAAGCGGGAAGCTGTGTGCGGTACTGCATCGTCACATTGGTAATATTTGCACTGTTGTAGGCGCGACTGAACTGCAAATGCCCTTTTTTGTAGGGGTAAGGCGTACTGTCGTAAGGCGTTTGTTTTGCACCGGCAGGCAGTGTACCAAAGTAGCATGGCAGCAGCTTCTCAACGGTTTTTGGATCAATGTCACCGATAATGGCGATATGGAAACGGTTGAAGCCTGAAAAGGCTCTCTTGAATCCCTGCAGCATTGCTTCAGGCTTGAGTTTGGCAATGCTTTGGGCAGTGTCGAACTGTATGCGCGGGTTGTTACTGTAGAAATACTCCTGAAACGCCTTGTCGAAGCGGTAGGCAGGATCACGCTCTTTCACAGGCAGTACGGCCAGCAGGCTGTCACGCTGCTGTTTGGCGACAGCCGGGTCGATCTTTGGCATCATGAGCTGCCAGTGGATAAGCTTGAGCACTGTCTCGAAATCTTTGCTTGCACTGCTTGCCTTGATACTCTCATCGAAACGGTCTATGTCAAACTCGAAGTGGAGCTGCTTACCCGAAAGCAGTTCGGGTAACTCCCAGGCCTTTACCTCTCCGGGAGCCGATGAAACGACCCAGCGGGCGGCCTTGTGCAGGTTGTCAATCTCTTTCACCGGAACAATGGAGTCTCCTCCCAATGCAACGGCAGAGAAAAGCACCTGGTTCTTTGCAAAGTCTGTCGGCTTGAAATCGACAGAGACATTGTTTTCCAGTACATAGTGATACATACCGTGTCTTTTATCAAAATGTTTGGAGACAATGCTGCCGCACTGTTTCGGCCGGGGAGGGAAAACAGGGGCACTTCGGGTGCTTTTGTGTGTGGCATTGGTCTCTTTGGCGGCGTCCTCAAGAATAGAGACCGCCTCTTTGGTATCTATATCTACCTGCTTTGGACCTAAAAAGAGAATGACCCTGTTCGGGTTGGAGATGATCTCCTTAAATCGTTTGTTGACCTCTTCGAGTGTCACGCTGTCGAGAAACTGTTTTGAGAAACGATAATTGTACCCCTCGTCAATAAATACACCGCCGTTCTCCTCTGCCTTGACCAGCTGTGCGACATGCACCTCAGAGGGGATGTCCGTACGCTTTTTGTGATTGTTTTCGTTGGCTGCAGAAAGTTGTCGCTTCACCGCTTCGAAGATTGTTTTGTCAAAGCCGTGAGCAGCATAGCCGGCAATGATGCGCCCCACTTCACCCAGTGCCGCTTTGGTATTACCCTTCGCGTAGTCGGCAGCGAAGGCGATGCTGCGTCTCAGTGCTGTGATCCACTGCGTGTCCATCGAAAGCCCGAGCAGTTTCGTACCGGGAGTAAGTAGATGTCTGGGCACCTCCTGTTTGAACATCAGTTCGACCATCATATCGAGCATATCGCTTCTGAACTCATCGGGAGTGACGGTGCCAAATTCGCGCGAGAGGTAGTTGATCTGAAGGGAGTTATCCCCAATATCTTTGTCGCTCACCGAGAGGGTACGCGTGACGTTGCTGTCGGGAATTAGCCGTGTAAAGGGCGTGGTATGATTGTTGTTTACCAAATCGCCAAACGCGGTTTTTATTTTTCGTTCCATCGCTTTGGGGTCGATGTCGCCGACCACCACAAGCGTCATCAATTCGGGACGGTACCACTTTTTGTAAAAGTCCACAGCACGCGATACGGGTGCGTGTTTGAGCACCGATTCTTTCCCGATGGTCTCTCTTTTCTCATATCGGCTTCCGTTGTAGAAGAGCGGTGAGAACTGTTTGTAGAGACGGAATCCCGGGTTGTTGCGCAGGCGTTTCTCTTCGAGTACCACGCCGCGCTCGTTCTCGAACTCTTTCGCATCGAAAGTCAGCCCGTTTGCCCAATCGTGTGCGATAAGCAGTGCCTTGTCAACATTGTTTCCGGTCACAGGCACGGTCAGTTTGTAGAGAGTGTGCCCAAAAGTGGTTTCAGCATTGAGGTCGCCGCCAAAACGCATGCCGATGGATTCGAGGTAACCTACCAGTTCGTTCTTTTTGAAGTGTTCGATACCGTTGAACGCCATATGCTCGATGAAGTGTGCAAGTCCGCGCTGATCCTCCTCCTCATCGAGCGAACCGGCTCGGACAAGCAGTTGTATCACCACACTCTTTTTGGGTTTTTCGTTGTGCATAATGAGGTAGCTAAAGCTGTTTGGAAGCATCCCCTCGATCAGACGCTTGTCAGTAGGCATAACCTCCGCAGCAGAAAATGTCAGAAAAAGAATGAGGAGTAAAAGAAATCGTTGCATTAATAAGCCTTGTCTATATAGTGTAGTGTAGTGTAGTGTAGTGAAAATAGCAGTATAGAGCAAAGTGCATTGCAGCACACTTTGCTATAGAAGCATTGTTGGATAATTCAGAATTATTTTCCGAACATTATTTTTGTCCAGTGCGGATCTGCATTATCATCCCATTTTGATTTTTTACATATCTTTTTATTGGTATCACAATAGAGTCCGTTGGACATGGTGAAGATCGTCGTGTCGAAATCTTTTGTGATGTGTTTTGTCCATCTGGCCTCTGCTTTGGCACCCAGGTACTCTTTGGTCCATTCCAGAGAGATACCTTCACTGTCTGCACAGAACTGAGACTTTTTGTCACAGATGATCCCCTGATCCGGAGAGTAGACATTTCCTGCGCAGAGTGTTCCTGTCAAGGCAACCAAAATTGCTGTTATTACTGTTTTTTTCATCGTATCCCTTTGTATCTTTTTTCTAATATCTGTATTTTACGCTGTCTCTAATGGCCTGTTCACGGGAGGATTCATTGATATTTTTCATCAACTGCTTCTCTTCCGATCTACACTCTTTATATCCGTCATCCCAGCCCTCTTTGTATTTATGGTTACTGTCATAACGTCTGACATCTTTCTTGAACTGGTCAAACATGGAACCACCCGCTTTTCTTCCGCTGTCACAACCGTCTCCATACCCCTGGGAGTAATCTGGTCCGTATCCCTGAGCTCTCATATTCTCTGCGGTACTTGCACATCCGCCCAATCCTAATGCCAAAACAGCTGCACCTGCCAATGCTATCATTCTTATATTTTTCATCTTTCTTACTCCTTTGATCATATATATTTTTCAAAGCATAACAAAAACCGGACAATAAAACTATAAAAAATATCTAAAAGTGTTTCGATTTATCATATTTAATTTTTTTCCTTTTCAATTTGATAAAATTATGGCCAAAATGTATGAATATGTTATAATCGGCATAACAATTCCAGGAGAAGTTTTGAACCCCATTGCCACACTGCTACAACACTACCGCAAAGAGATGAAGCTGACACAAAAAGTACTTGTGGAGATGCTCTCGGAGTATGACAGAGAGTTCAGGGCACTCAATGTGGTCACACTCAGCAGGTGGGAAAACAGCATGACCACGCCCAGTCTTCAGAAAAAGAAAAAAATACTCCACTTCCTGCTCTCCCACCATTGTCTTCGCTCTGATGAATGCCGGAAGATCATCAAAAGCTGTTATAACAATCTGTATGATTCTCTTCAAAAGATCTTCACCGACAACTACCAGTACATCATCGGGAACCTGCCGGAACAGAAAAAAGAGGAGTACCGTTTTCACGTTCTCAACCAGGAAGACTCCTATAAAACGTATGTGGAACATGTCGTAGACATTGAAAAGGCAAGCAATGCCCAGGGCTACTACACGGTCTCTCACCAAAAACTGGAACAGTGGTGCCGCTACCCTTCCAGTTTTGCCATGATATGTGAGCGAAAACAACAGCATCTGGGGCACTTTGTCATGCTCAAGATCAAAAACAGCGTGGCAGAAGATATCGCCCACCACAGAAGAAGTGAACTCTCACTTCAGGAAGAAGATTTTTGCAGCATCAGGGAAAAAGGCAGCTACTATGTCCACGCCCTCTACGGCTGCAACCCAAAAATCGCCGCCCTGCTCAATGTAGAAGCCTACCTTTACCTCTTTGAGCACATCGACACGATCGACAATGTCATGATCTTCAGCAGCAGAACCGATGGTCTGCTTTTGACAAAAGATTACGGCATCCAGGAAGTTGCCAGAGGGAAAGATACTGTTTACGGATTTGAATGGCACGGCATGCTCTCTCCGGTGGAAGAGATCCTTTTCTCCGATACCGTTCTCAAATTGGTGTTTTAGTACAAAAATTGAAAAGAGACTTTCTTTTGTTTGGTGTGAGAAGTATCTAAAGTCAAATTTGTCAAAATAGATTCCATCATAGCGACCTTTTTCTTCATGGTTTCAAGTTGAGTGATTTTGAGAGACTGCTCTTTTTGTTTTTCTACAAGCAAGGCTATTTGTTTATCTTTAGCTTTCATCTCAGCTCTAGTCTCAGCCAATACCTTATCCTGTTCCTGCAGCACCTTTGTCAACACAGCGACTATCTCGGTCGGGTTAATACCTTTTCTTCCCTTCATTGCAAGCAGTTCAGGTACATCTTCAGCGATGAAACCGACCACTTTATCCTCTTTGTGCCCTTTATAGACAAAGGTGACCGGCTCAAGTTTATTGAAAGCTTTCAGTGCGGTTTTGATATCAAGTGTTTTAATATCATCTTTATAACTTCTGCTTGAAGGATCCTGCAGGTGTCCGCCTGTAAAAAAGACTTTACCGGCTGCTGACAATTCTACATTGTCAACATTGTCTGTAGGATTATTTACTGCAAACTCATATCCATTCGTACCGATCTTTGAGGCAACCAAACCTTCATTTTGATAATCCGTTTGCAACGCCCATTTAAATCCTCCCCTGTCTGTTTTGTTCTCAAGCGTA
Organism: Sulfurovum sp.; assembly: GCA_027071315.1. Taxonomy (GTDB): domain Bacteria; phylum Campylobacterota; class Campylobacteria; order Campylobacterales; family Sulfurovaceae; genus Sulfurovum. The sequence continues at coordinate 39,160 of JALSUP010000018.1, read as the reverse complement.
AATCCGACATCTGAGTACCCTGTACCAATGTTCTCTCTTGAGAGTTCCATGGCAAACTCACTTGTAAAGGTATTGTTTACATCCAGGTATGAAGAGATGACTCCTGTAGTATTGAGGTCCCCCTTTACTACAACAGTGCTCTTGATCAACGCAAGCAGAGCATCTTTTGCCCCATTGGTAATTCGCAATGGAACTTTACCGGTTGCAGCATTGTAAAATGCAAGTGCCCCTTTTGGTGTTGGCAAAACTTCTGGTTCATATCGCAAACCAATTATCCAGTCCATCTGTGTTCTGGGAAGATCAAAAGAATTGAGTCTTAAAGCAGGATATCCGTAAATGGGACCTTTATCCGCCTGACTTACAAGAAATTTTGTTGAATTGATCTCCATTACCCCGTTGACTCTCAGCATCTTGGTATCGAACTCTCCATAGATGAGGGAGTTATTGGTATCACTGTTGGAGATATAGAGGGTATTGTCTCTTGTTGCATCGTAGCCAGCTTCATATCCGAGAAGGACGCTTCCGTTGATATCGGCATTGTATCCGGAGCGATAACCAACGAAGATATTGTAGTCGCCGCTCGTGTGATGGAAGCCACTGGCCTCACCGCAGAAAGTGTTTCGCTGTCCGTTCGTGTTGTCATGACCGCTACCTGCACCGCAGAAGGTATTTCGCCGTCCGGTCGTGGTGTAGTAGCCGCTTCCCACACCCAGGAAGGTATTTCGCAAACCGGTCGTGTTGTTGTAGCCACTGCCCATGCCGATGAAAGTGTTTCGCCAGCCAGTCGTGTTACTGTAGCCACTGCCCGCACCGAGGAAGGTGTTCCAGATGCCTATCGTGTTGCTGTAGCCGCTCTGAGAGCCGAAAAAGGTATTCGCAATGCCACCATCAGTGTTAAAGTAACCACTTAGATAGCCGCTGAATGTGTTGTCCGATCCAAATGTGTTGCTATAGCCACTCTGGTAACCGCTGAAAGTGTTGCGCCTCCCCCAGTCCGTATTGTAACCGGTATAGTAGCCCATGAACACATTACCTCCATTCGCGCCTGCATCCAAGCTGCTTCCGGTACCATCTCCGTAATAGACATTGCCTCCCGTCTTCCCTTCACTTCCTCCATACAGTGAAACATTTCCCATCACTGCTATTGCTGCTACAAGACTGAATATTTCTTTTTGCTTTTTCATCTATTCCCTCCTATGAATATATGTTAAATAAATCCCCTGAAAAACCCAAAGAACTTACTCCGATATATTATAGCATTTTAATAAATTAAATTTTTTACTCCAAATCTTAAAATATAAATTTCATGCAGTTCATCCGCATACTTGATGATGTTCGAGGTAGTACCCCGGGATCTCTTTCTACTGCACTTTATTGTCGCAATGCCAGCATCATGCCTTCATGAAGCCAAGATCGCGTTCATTGAAGTTCTTCAGGTTCGGAAAGAGTATATCGTTCATAGCATCATCCGCACCGAACCACTTCGTGATTGTTGCAAGCTGCTGCTCCACACTCAAGGTCGGGACGAACGTTCCGTTCATCTTGTAATCCTGTTTACCACCCATCGTCCAATCAGGGAATTCTCCGTACAGACCTCCGTTCACCGCATTGCCAAGAACCAGGTTCAGACCGGCCCATGCATGATCCGTACCATCTCCGTTATCACCGAGACTGCGGCCGAAGTCCGAAAGCGTGAATGTCGTGACATTATCCGCCGCGCCCAACTCTTCAAGGGCATTCTGGAAATCATAGAGGCCCATACTCAACTCACGCAGCAAGGCCGTATTTCGCATTATATGATCACTGTGCGTATCAAAGACCCCGAACCGTACATAAAAAACCTGTCTGGTCATACCGTTGTTCTTTCCATACTCAATCATTTTCAAGATCGCTTCGAGCTGTTTGAAAAGAGAGGTATCCAAATGTTTCCCGATGTAAAGTTGAAGCTCAGGCTCGGAGAACAGCGGTACACCATAGGAGTTGGTTGCGGAGAACTGATGTGCATTGTCCCAGATACCCTTTATTTGATTGTCCAGATCGAAAGAACGTCCCACCATACGGTTGAAGAAGTCTTCAAATGGCTTCTGCGTCGCTTCTGACGCCATATTTTTACGTACAGCTACCTCCTCTTCACTCAATGTATCTATATCCTGCCATTCTCCATCTACATAAACTGAACGGATCTCTCCCTTGTATGCATTGGGTATCGTGGACATGACAAGGGGCGAAGTATTTACACCGTTCAGAGAATAATTGTTATCTGCAAATGAAATATTCTTACCCATCATATCACTGCCGTTCAGGGTTCCCCACTCGTCAAAAAGACGTCCTATCCATCCCTTCGTCGTAACGTTGCTTGCCTGTCCCATTTCCTGATAACGTCTCTGGGTATTGTGTGATCCCATAAAGCCGGGGATAGTACTATCCGGTATTTTTTTGTTTTCGGCGTCCATCGCCGGTTCTATCAACGTACCGACGGATGCTATGGCCGCCACCTTTCCGTCATTCATCATCTGGGCAAGTTCAGGCATCACCGCATTGACCGCAAGTCCCGTATCGGTATGATACATACCACTTAAATAGGTCGGGTTCGTATCTGTGTTCGCAGGGTATGGATTGCCTGTACTGAAATCCAGTTTCCCATCTACCAGCTTACTGGAAAGTGCTGGGGATAGGTCATTATAAAGCACGGAGAGTCCCGGTCCACGATTTGCAGCATAGTTATCATAACTTCCAGGGTAGTCTACCGCTGAAAGATCACTCTGTCTCAACGTGGGCAGAACCATATTCCAGGCATCATTCCCTCCTTCCAGCATAATATAGACCAACGCTTTATATTCACCGCTGGGGCCTGTTGCCGCATAGATCTCCTGGGGAGCTACCATTGGGGCCAGTGCAGCTACTACAGAAGCATGATACGCTTTCCGCAAAAAGTCTCTTCGTTCTGTTTTCATCATTACTCCTTTATTTTTGAATCATATAATTCTGGGTGGCCAGAATCAACCTTGCAACTATCGATATCAATCTTCTTGCATTCTTTTCAGTCCCATCTGTCGGCAGTGTCACAATATAACTTTTGATCATTACTATCTGTGCCGCTTTCAATGTACCTTTCACCAGTTTCGTATTGAAGTGCGCAATGATCGCATCCAGTGCTTTTTCACCATAGGTTTCATCTGTCAGGTTTGCATAGTCACCATCCAATGCATCCAGGACAATGGCAAGTTCATCATCAAAAGAGAGTGAGAACCAATCAATAGGGAGAAGACCGCGTGATACCATATGGTCATCTTTGTTATACGCATAAAGTGCCTCAAAAAACAGATTGGAGAGGAACGTGATACTCTGCTCGTTGACGATCTGGAACTCGGGTGACACCAAAGCATTGTCACGGAAGCCGGCATCATTCGGTACGAAACTGTTGTCATAAAAGTTAAATACCGTAGGTGACGTCAAAGGCCCTTCTCCAAGTCCCATCTGAAAATCACTCTTGAACACATAAATGTTACTGACCTTTAATCCGGATTTTCCTCCAAGCAGTGAGGCATCACAGGCTACAGGGGCGTATCCTACATCGAATGTACGGAGAAACTGTGTATATGCCAGTAACGGCTCTTTGACTTTTTTGGCGATCAACGGATCGATACTGCGTGCTTCCGGGTCGAGAAGAATGGCACGGACGACCGATTTGAGATCGCCTTTGACCCCCCGACCGTTATCATTGAATACACTGGCTATCCTCGCCACATAAGCCGGGCTTGGATTCGATGTGACCAGACGCATGATCAACTGCTTTGAAATAAAGGGGGCGGTATTGGGATGCTGCATCAGATTATCAATAACATCTGTGATCTCCTGACGTGGATCCGCACCGGAAATGGTAGTACCGTAGCCCTCCAACGTGATCTCTTTTTCACCATAGTCATGATATATACCATTTGAAAAAAGATGTATCGGCCGGGTATTGTCAGCAAATTCCACAGAGTACCTGCCAAATTGCTGATTGCCGTACAGATCCCACCCGGTAAAGACCCTCGCGATCTGTTCAATATCCGAAGAGGTGTAGTTCTCTATCAATGCACCGTTATTATAGACCGGTGTTCCGTCAAGATACATTCTATGCAGTCCTATGGTGAAAAGCTGCATCAGTTCTCTCGCATAATTTTCATCCGCATGGTATTTGGGGTCATCTCCTCTACTACCGCTGTATGTCAGGTGTTTGCACATTTCCGCGGAGAAAGTGACATCGATCAACAGGTCCCTGTAGTTCGTAAAAGCGTCTTTCACCAAAATATCATAGAATGATGCAGCACCCTCTCTCACTCCGTCTATCACCAGGATCTGGCTGAGCGCAAATGCGACTCTTTGACGAAGCTGGTCTTCATCATGCAGTACATTTTCGAACCAGACAGAAGGGAATATTTTCGGTCCGAACTTAAAGACCGCTACATCTGGTGCCTCATCCGTGCGTTCAGCCGTATATTCTGCGATCGTTGCACTGTTCCAGGCACTGTTGTCTGGGTCCACTGTTTGTGCGATTTGAATATAACGTTCAAGATAAGTCAGGTATCCATCCGTTTTGCTGTCGTATGCCGAAGGAAGGGATAACTGGTTCTCCACCCATGCTTCAATCCCCATATCCATCACTTCCCGGATCGATGCTTCCGTAGGACCGAAACTTGCATGCAGTAAAAGGTTGAATGCTTCCCGACTGGATGCCTGTGTCGAGGTGATCGTGATCTTGAACGGTGCATAACTCGAGGTAGTACCGTTCCCGGCATGGGCAGTGATGACAATATCGTCTGATGTACCTACATCTTCCGCATGGGGAATACCACTGAGTTTACCTGTATTGGTACTGAACTCCGTCCAGGAAGGTTTGTTCTCGATACTGTAGACCACCCTTCCCTCACCATAATAATGTACTTTGGGCAAAAAACTGTAGCTCTCGCCTTCTATCGCTGACGTAGACGGCGTACCCAGGAGTTCAGGTGCATCGAAATACTTTGCATTTCTCACAGTAACAGAAAAGGGTGGCAGTTGTGCCTGCGCATATTTTTCATCGATCGCTATGATGGTAATATCTTTTGCTGTCATATCAATAGCTGTCTCTGGGGCATAGGCACTTAATTCCCCTGTCTCCGTATTGAACGTCGTACCCGGCGGTTTATTGATGATACGGAAATGGATCGCATCCCCATCACTGTCACTCACGGTCGGTGTAAAACGGTATTGGGTACCTACCAGCGCTACAGGGTCCGGCGTACCGGAGATCACCGGCGGATTGTTCTCGACCCTGAGGTTGAACGCGGGTATCCAGCTTTCTTCCAGACCGTCGCTGACGGCAATGATGACCTCATTATATTGCATACGGTCATCCGCCTGCGGTGTACCGGAGAGTGTACCGTCAGCCGGATCGAAAGTTGCCCAGGAGGGTTTGTTCCTGATCATAAAGATCAGAGTATCATTGTCGCTGTCACTGGCGGTAGGAGTGAAGCTGTATGTCTGCCCCGCCCGTATGGATGTCAGCGGTGTACCGCTGATCACAGGCAGTGTATTGACCACAAGAGTGAAACCACTGTTGATGACAGGGTTGCCCCAGGTCGTTCTCAGACCGTCACTGACCCCGATATTGATATTCGGGTATTCCCCCCTGTCCGATGTGGACGGAGTACCGCTCAACCTGCCTGTCGTACTGTCGAAGTTCGCCCAGACCGGCTTATTGTTTATCACAAAGGTAAGAGGATCGCCATCCGCATCTGCAGCAGTAGACTGAAAAACATATGCTTCTCCGGGAATAACATGTGTTTCGGGGACACCTTCTATCGTCGGAGGTGTATCGACCACAAGGGTGAAACCGATGTTCACCATCGGATTACCCCAGGTCGTCGTCGTACCGTCAGTCACACCTATATTGACATTCGAATATTCTCCCCTGTCCGATACCGACGGGATACCACTCAATCTCCCTGTTGTACTGTCGAAGTTCGTCCATGAAGGTTGGTTTTTAATGACGAATGTCAGTGTATCACCGTCCGCATCGGCTGCAGTAGGCTGATACACATAATTCTGACCCGGTATGGCATTGGTATCCGGTACACCTTCTATGGTAGGTGCAGCTGACCAGCCAAAAGTACTTAATGCCACAAAAATCCATATAAGATGTTTTAAATCGCGCATCTCATACTCCTCCGGTCACATAATGAGCCCGCTGCTCCAATATTTGATCCTAATGTCATTAAAAGTTTTTTTAATGTAATATAATTCATTCATATCTCCTCGCACTTTTAAAATATACAAGGTTAAAGATAATGAGGTGAGCAAATACTTTGCTATGTTTGCAGCTTTATGAGAGTATTGGCAACCCGACTTTCTGAAACCTCAGACTCGTGGCTTTCCGTCCCTATCTCACGATAGGTTTGGCACATCAATTTGTACGATATCCGTACATTTATTATATTGTATCATATTTTATGATAATAATGCAAGTTTTAGTTTAGATTATACCAACAGGTCACTCAATTTTCTTGACTATTAACCATAAATTATGTAAAATATAAGGTGTAGAAATACATATCACTTCAATAAAAGGATTTTACATGAAAAGAATTATTATAGGATCATTAATAGCAGCCACTCTGCTCATCGGACTTACAGGCTCGGCTTTCGCGAACGAAGCTAAACAGGTTGTAGAGAAAAGTGCCGAAGGTGCAGCCGGTCTGGCAGGCGGAACGATCGGTACAGCGGCAGGTGCGGCTACCGGTGCCGTGGTAGGTACAGGGAAAGGTATTGAGAAAGGCGCTAAAGAAGGCCATGAGGTCGTCCCTGTAGTGGGTGATGTTGTCGGTGGTGCAGTAGGTGCCGTAGCGGGAGCTGTTGAAGGTACGGTCAAAGGTGCTGAAAAGGGCGCTGAAAAAGGTGCCGGGAAAGGCAAAGAAGTCGTTTCCAGAAACAAGAAATAATACAGTATCCTGACAGAAAAGGTGTTAACCCTTTTCTGTCACTTTTATAAAGCTTCTTTAATACTCTCCATAATGGCTGAAATATCAGAGTGATGCTTGATCCGTGTCGGCTTTAACAGTCCATACTGTGATAATCTGCGTGAGAGGTTTGAGGCTTCTACCACGGCGATGCCTTCTATCGCATCAAAAATATCTTTCTGGTTGAAGTAGTGTTTGCCGGAGATGATCTTGCAGCCGAACTGGGCGGCTTCTGCTGCATTGTGTCCGCCTATGGGTTCAAAGGCACCTCCCAGGATGACAATATCTGAAATAGTGTAGATATTGACCAACTCACCTAAGGTATCAACTACAATAACATCCCTGGTAAAATCTGCACTTTGAGAGTATCTTTGCCAGCTGAATGCTTCTTCTCTACTAAAATCTTCCACCATGCGGGAAACTTCATCGAAACGTTCAGGATGTCGGGGGACCAGCACCAGTTTGGCCTCCGGATTTTCTTTTCTAAAATCAGAAAAAGCCTTCAGTATTAAACTCTCTTCACCCTTATGGGTACTTGCACCACAAAGCAGCAGACCGTTTGGTTTTTCCAGTTTTTTAGAGACTTCAGGAAGTTCAGAGAGCTTGATATTCCCCGTGACCTTTACATTTTTGGCACCTAATGACTCCAGACGCTCTTTATCCAATGCCGTCTGGGCATAGACTTCATCGATATATTTAAATATCTCTCTGTAAAGCCAGCCTATACGCTGATACTTCGGGAAAGAGCGGTCAGACATACGCGCGTTGATAAGCAGTGTCTTGGCACCTCTTTTCTGTGCCAGAGCAAAAAGCAGATACCAGAACTCCGCTTCCATGACCACTAAGACTTTTTGAGGTTTCACCCAAAAGAAAAGCAGCGACTCAAACGGCAGATAACGACTTTGATCCGTGTACTCCGAGATCGCCTGATAACCTGTCTGTGTGGTGGTACTCATATGTAAAAGTTCTGAGGGGAGTTTGTCTACCAGAGGTTTAATGGCTTTGGCTTCTCCAAATGAACAGGAGTGGAACCAGATACCGTCAGACTTCAATGGAGGATTTTTCCATAAAAAAAAGCGTGCGGGAATAGATGCTCTGTATTTTGTTTTAAAAGAGAATAAAAATAAAAAGGGAAGGGCTAAAAAATAGAGGAGAAAGGAGACAAGTGTGTAAAAATAAAAAAACAATGTTGTCTCCATTCGCGCAAGGTGGGATCTCCCCCCCATCGACTCAAATTGTCTTATTGAAGGTGGGTAAACCCACCCTACGCTTACGCTTCTTCAGTCTCAGTTTCAGTTTCAATGTAAAGAATACGACCACAGTGAGGACAGTTACAGATTTCGTCTGCTTTGATCACTTCTGAGTATGTCTTGTCATTGAGTTTCATGTAACAACCGTAACATGCCTGCTTCTTCACAGGAACAACTGCTGTGTTTCCTGCCCAGATACGGATCTTTTCATAAAATGAGAGCACTTTCTGTTCAACATTTCTGCTCAACTCTTCTCTTTTAATAAAAAGCTCACTTTTACTTTTTTCAATGACTGCTTTTTCAACAGAAATTTCACTATTGATCTCTGAAAATTCAGCTGTCAACAAATTGACCTTTGACTCTGACTCAGTCAATAGCTCTTTTTTTGATTCATTCATACCCTGAAGTCTTTCGATCTCTTCATTGGCAAAAGTCATTTTCTCTTTTGCAATATCTTCTTCCAGAGAGAGTGCTTTCATCTCTTTTTCTGTCGTGATCTCTTTAGATTTTTTAACATTTGATGCAAGCTGCTCATTTAAAAGTGTCAACTGCTCTTCAAATGTTTTGACTTTCTCTTCATTGTCTGCAATGCCAGCAGTCAAGTCATCGAATTCAGCCTGAGCCATATCGATCTTTTTTTGTACTTTGTTTAATTTTTTATCTGCTGCTTCCAACTGTGGATTATAGCTGTCTATCGCCTTATCGATTTTAGAGAGGTCAATAAGTTCTTGTAAGTGTTTGTTCAATCTATGTCCTTTAGGAGTTTACGGGGTTCTCAATTTATTTGAGCGTATTTAGCCCACTATTCTATTGTTTCAATATGAAATGGGTTTTTAGAATTCGCAATTATAGCCAAAATAGGTAAAACTTTCAATTCATCCAGTAAAATCTCAGCAAAATAGCGTTCAGATTCATAGTGACCGATGTCCACCATCATCAAATTTTCACTCATGGCTTTCATAGCATCATGGTATTTAATGTCACCGGTAAGAAAACAGTCGGCCTCTACCTCATCCATCAGAGATGCCCCTGCACCTGTTGTCAAGGCAATGGTTTTAATGCTCTCTTTTTTACCAATGACTTTAAGTGTCGGAAGCCCAAGTTTCTCTTTTAGAAGCGTCAATAAGGCTTTATATTTCCACTCACCTTTTGCAATGCAGACAAAAGGGTTTTGTGATGCAAGTTTAAAGCCCAATACTTTTTCAAAGACATATTTGTTCAAATGTGTCTGGTCAAAATTGGTATGCATGGCAATAAGTGACTGCTTTTTGAGGATCATCTTTTCAATGAGATTCGAGGGGTATTTGGCAAAATCAAGCTGGGTGAGTTTCCCGAAAATAAGGGGGTGATGCACAATAAAAAGTGTGCCCTCTTTTGCTGAAGCGATTATCTCTTCATCGACATCCAGAGAAAGGATGGTTTGTGTGACTTCTCTGCTCATGTCACCAACGATGAGACCGGAGTTGTCCCATTTTTCCTGCAATTCAAAGGGGCTGATTTTGTCCAGAAAATCATATACTTCTTGTAAGATCATTTTATACCTTTTATCATTTTTTATAAATCGACTCGTTCCCATGCTGTACGTGAGAATGCATATTGTAAATTGTTTTCTAAAATTCCTATTCATCACATTTGTGGCGTTGTTTCTCTTCATTACTTTTTTCTTTTTTGCAATGCGCAAAAAAAGAAAAAAGTAACCAAAAAAGAAAAAAGCACAAACTGCTGGCGTGCCTCAGAAGGTTTTATAACAATTCATACTTCTACAGGCATCCGTTTTCCCCACAGAAGATAATTTGATTTAATGTACAGTTAGACATCCGGCGAAAGCCAAGCCATCAATTGCTCTACCAAGTTCACAATTTGGTTTATTATATATTATGCTTCCGTAGGTCGGGGTACCCTTACCCCGACAAAAATTCAAATGGATATAGATATATTGTATGCATATTGAATGTCGGGGTGAGGGCACCCCGACCTACGCTGTGTTAAAATATCAGATAGACATCAATATACCCGTTCGATAAAATCGAACCTACGCGTTCACCCTCGCATTACGCTCATCTTCCTGAGCCTTATAAAGTTGAGCACACCCAATAGAAAGCTCTCTCACCTTCAAAATATAATTCTGACGTTGCGCCTGAGAGATCGCTTTTCTCGCATCCAGAACGTTGAAGGCATGAGAAGCAACCATACACTGGTCGTAGGCAGGCAATGGAAGCCCGGCATCGAGGCAGACTTTACACTCATTGGAAGCATCTTCAAAATGCTGGAACAAATTCTCTACATTGGCCACTTCAAAGTGGTATTTGGAAAATTCATACTCTGTCTCTTTGTGTACGTCACCATACGTGGTCACTGTATCGCCCATTTTGTTCCATACCAGGTCATACACAGACTCAACACCCTGCAGATACATTGCCAAACGCTCTGTACCATAGGTAATTTCAACGGCTACCGGGTCACAGGCAATTCCCCCTACTTGTTGAAAGTAGGTGAACTGTGTTACTTCCATACCGTCGAGCCAGACTTCCCAGCCAAGCCCCCAGGCACCCAGTGTCGGAGACTCCCAGTTGTCTTCTACAAAACGGATGTCATGCTCTTGAAGATTTAAGCCCAAATACTCCAAAGACTTCAGGTAAAGCTCCTGAATGTTGTCAGGACTTGGTTTAATGAGTGCCTGAAACTGATAGTAGGCACCCAAACGGTTTGGGTTCTCTCCGTAGCGTCCATCGGTAGGACGGCGTGAAGGAGCAACATAGGCTGCTGACCAGGGTTTAGAGTCAAGACTTCTCAGTAGTGTAGCAGGGTGAAATGTCCCTGCTCCCGATGGAATATCATAAGGCTGTACAATATTACACCCCTGCTCTGCCCAGAATTGTTGTAGTTTTAGTAACATCGTGCTAAAAGTAATGGCATCTTTATTCATTTCTCATTTTCTCTTTATGGTTTATTTTTGGTGCGTGACTACGCACCCTACATTTTTACAGGATCGTTTCGATCTCAGAAGAGTCAAGCTCTACTTTTTTTGCTTTGCTGATACGGTCTTCCTGAAGTTTCACTTTCAACTCATCATCCTGCAATGCCATAATTTGAATTGCCAGATACGCAGCATTCACAGCACCTGCTTTACCAATGGCCAAAGTACCCACAGGCATACCTGCCGGCATCATCACAGTTGAAAGGAGTGCATCTTCTCCTTTAAGCGGTCCGGACTCCATTGGTACACCCAGAACAGGCTTTGTTGTAGACGCAGCCAAGGCACCGGCAAGGTGTGCTGCCATTCCTGCAGCGGCAATGAATACCTGCGCACCTTTTGCCTCTGCCTCTTTCATGTAGTTCTTGGTTCTCTCCGGAGATCTGTGCGCTGAAGAGATAATGAGTTCATAGGGTACTCCAAACTTTTTAAGTGTCTCTGCACACTCAGACATAATAGTGTAGTCACTTTTAGAGCCCATGACGATAGATACGAATTTCATTTTATTCCTTTAAATTTTAATTTTTTTCTTTTGGTGTCAGATGCATCGGGGTTGAATCTTCGGTCAAACCCTTTTTCTCCAACGCTTCCGTAATATCGCGTCTTAAGATGGTATAGCCGGGTAAGGTGACGGGCAACAGGATGTCATTCAAGTCACCTGAATGAATACACTCAAACTCTTTTCCGGTCGTGGAAACCAGCTTTTTGAACGTCAACCAGTAGCGTCCTGCCACTTCGTCTATCTTTCCTACTTCGTTTTCCTGTTCATCCACATGGGCACCTACCGGCAACACGATCTCAACTGAGTCGCCCACGCAGGTTTTGTCTTTACACTTCCATGTTTTTCCATCTTCACCCACAAGACCTGCCACCTGATGTGTCCCATTCTGAATGGTAAAATCATGCGACTCTGTATCGTTTCGGTCAAAAGGACGTGAAAGCAGATAGGCATCTGAAAAACCACGGTTCTGTGTGGTATTCAACTCAGCCTGATAGCGCTTTTTATCAAAATCATGGGCATAAAAGTCATCGATGGCATGTCTGTAGGCTTTGGTGACCACGCCCGCATAGTACGGTGACTTGGTACGCCCTTCAATTTTGAGGGAATCTATGACACCCGAAGCAAGTATTTCATCGACATGCGATGCCATGTTCATATCTTTTGCATTCATGATGTAGGTACCGATTCCCTCTTCTTCATCAAGTCTGAATGTCGTACCTGATTCAGGGTTATGTGCGTAAATTTCATAAGGGAAACGACAGTCATTGGCACAGGAACCGCGGTTCGGTACACGCCCCGTTTGAAGAGAAGAGATAAGACAGCGCCCGGAGTAGGCAAAACACATCGAACCATGTACAAAGACTTCCAATTCCAGGTCAGGGATGACCGATTTGATCGCTTCACAGTCTTTCAAAGAAATTTCACGTGCCACGATAATACGCTTCACACCTAAGTCATAATAGACCTGTGCATCTAACGCATTCATCACATTGGCCTGGGTAGAGAGGTGAATAGGGATGTCGGGTGCGATTTCTGCTGCGAGTTTAACCACACCCGGAGAAGAGACAATGAGTGCATCAGGCTTCAGTTCTGCAATTTTGGCAATATGGTTTTTGTAGAGTTTGATCTGAGAATTAAAAGGAAAAGAGTTGACCGTTGAGTAAACTTTTTTCCCTCTTGCATGGGCATAGGCAATACCTTCAGCATATGAGTCCATGTCAAACTCTTTACCTGAACGAATACGAAGTGAAAAAGTACTGGTACTCCCATACACAGCATCGGCACCATAATTCAGAGCGATCTTCATCTTCTCCAGATTACCTGCGGGTGCTAAAAGTTCTACTCTGTTTTTCTCTGACATCTACTTCCATTTGTGATAAATTTGAACTTATTTTATCTAAATAGTTGTAATAAAGAGTTTTATACCATCACATAGCTAACGCTGCCTTTCATTTCATACTGATAGAATTTTGACAGTTTCAATCGATATAGTTTTTTCCAATACAGTTTTTTCCGATACAGTTTTTTCCGATATAATACATACAATAAATTATAAAACTACATTAGGGAAATTTCATGAACATCAAAGAACGAGACGAGAAAGTCAGTCTGGCCATAGAGATCGCCATTAAGATCGGTATTATTGCACTGGTCATCTACCTCTCCTACCTCATTGCCAAACCTTTTATGGCTATTGTTGTTTGGGGCGTGATCATTGCTGTGGCCATAGACCCGCTTGTGAATATGCTTGAAAAGCGTTTCGGGAATCGTAAGAAGATCATTATTGCTATTACTGTAGCCATAATCGCTGCATTGATACTCCCTACCTATGCACTCTCAGGAAAAACCTATACATCTTCACAAAACATCATGCAAATGATGAAAGAGGGAAACATCACGATTCCTCCTCCGACAGAAAAGGTCAAAGAGTGGCCTGTCATCGGAAACAAAGCCTATGCCTTCTGGGATGATGCTTCACACAACCTCAAAAAGACACTGGCACCTTTCTCCGATGAAATTCAAAGTGCTATTAAATCTCTTCTCTCCTCTCTTGGCGGGCTTATTGGTACGGTACTCATGTTCGTGGGTTCCATGATCATTGCGGCCATGTTCCTCATAGGGCGTGAAGGAGCCAGCCAGTTCTACAGAGACTTCTCCTGTCGTCTTATGGGTCCCAAAGGTGACGAGTGGGCAACACTCTCAACCCTTACCATACGTTCTGTCGTGAACGGTGTCATCGGTGTGGCAGTCATACAGTCATTTTTTGCACTCATAGGTATGGCACTCATGGGTGTTCCTTTGGCGATGGTCTGGGCCGTAGGTATTATGTTCCTGACCATCATTCAGGTACCGGCTCTTCTTATTATCGGACCGGTGATCGCATATGTCTTCTCTCAGGGTTCAGGCACAGCTGAAATCATCTTTGCTGTCTATATGATACTTGTAGGTGCTTCTGACGGTGTCCTTAAACCTATCCTTATGGGACGTGGTGTCGATGTACCGATGCTGGTCATCCTTATTGGTGCTATCGGCGGTATGATGCTTATGGGAATGATAGGACTCTTTGTGGGTGCCGTGATCTTTGCCTTGAGTTATACCCTCTTTGGATTCTGGATGAATATGCTCCATGATGACGATGATGCACAAGATAAAATGGAGCAGAAATAAACCATTTCATGAAGCAGATCTCTGAACACAACAATTTTGTCTACCTCTTCTTTTCTCTGATCGCTCTGATCTTTTCAGCAGCGGTCATGGCTGAAGTACAGGGAAGTCTGATGGAAGATATATTTTCCATTATGACTGTTGTAATGCTCTTTACAAGCATTAAAAGTCTCAAAACCGATGTTACCATCAAGTGGTCGATCTATGTGCTGACAGCTGCCTTTGTCTTACTGACAATATTGGGGAAATTCTTTCCACATCACTTCTATGTCTACTTTCTACTCATTACCTTGCTTGTTTTCTTCGTGGGTGCTTTTGTGACAGCCTTTAAACAGGTACTTTTTGTGGGAGACATAGACGGAAACAAGATCATTGGTTCCTTGACCCTCTATCTGCTGCTGGGTCTCATCTGGGCGATGATATACCTCATCATCCTCACCATGGATCCACAGGCATTTTCAGGCATAGAAGCAGGGAGCTGGCAGCAGATCTTTGCCCGTGTCTCTTACTACAGTTTTGTCACGCTGACCACACTGGGATATGGAGATATCCTGCCTACCAACCATATTGCAGAATTTTTTGTTTCCATGGAAGCGATCATCGGTGTTTTCTACATGGCAATTATTGTTTCCAGTCTGATCAGCCTTCGTCTTTCTGCCATGCAAAATAAAAAACAGGAAAAATAATTGAGAGAAGCGGTACAAGAAGTGAAACCCTCTTTGTCCGACAGACTGGACATTTTACTCTCTTTTACCCTCTCCGATAAATTCAAATTTGCCGTCAAAACGTCATTGGCAATGGCACTTGCCTATATCATCCCTTTTTCTCAGGGCTGGGCACAGGCACAAACGGCAGCTATTACCATTATGCTTATTGCGGTTGCCGGGCCTGTTTCGGACTCCATCACAAAAGGACTGTTGCGTGTCATTGGTACCATCATCGGTGCGATCATAGGGATGTCACTTATTGCACTCTTTCCCCAAGACCGTGAACTCTACCTCATTGCCCTGTCCCTCTGTGTGAGTATGGCACTCTACCTGACCCGTGCCTACAAAGGAGACAATACCATCTTCATGCTTACCGCCGTGACCATGATGATGGTGTTCCAGAACGGAAAAGTTGATGATGTCTTTATTTACGGTATAAACAAAACCTTCATGACCATCTTTGGGATCGCACTCTATACTTTTATCGGTATTTTTCTCTGGCCTGTGAGAGTCAAAGACAACACACTTGAACAGACCCATGCCATGATCGCAGCACAGTCTGAACTCTACAGGCATCAGGATGATGAAGCTGCAAAACGAAAAACATACTATGAAGCCCTTCAGACACAGGAAAAGGCTTTGGAAACAGCAGTCACGGCTGCCATAAATGAAACAGAATCGCTCTCATCTGAACAGAAAAATACCCTGCTTCAAGATCAAAAAAAGATCAATGAACTGCTCATACTTCTCTCTTACCATGATGAGGCACATTTTGCAAGCGACTATACATATTATGTTTCAAACTTCAAGAGAGCCGATGCAGAGATACAGAGACTTTTTGAAGCCTTAAACGAGGCCATCCCAAAGCAAAAGCCTATTGGGATCCCTGAAAAATGGGTAGCGGACTATGACAGCGAAAAGATCGCTGAACTCTCTTACATTGACCGTGCAGCCTTTACTGCTACGATCCTTGATATCTCCAAACTGCATCAAGCTCTCCGAACGCTTGCCATAAAAATTAACGCTGTTACTTCCCCCTACCCGACAACGTTTGCCTTAAGCTCTAAGGCAAGTCCTTCCAAATTCAGCTGGTTCGATGTGGAAGACATGAAAGGCACACTCATCAGCTTTTTCATCTTCTGGGCGACCACTGCTTTCTGGGTACTTGTCAATCCTCCTGCAGGCTTTCTTGTGGTGACACTGGCAACGGTCATGAGTGTACTGACGACCTTTTCACCACTCAAACCCTCATTGCTGATCATTATATTTACACTCTCTTTTATTTTTGCCACGCTCATGTACATTTTTGTGTTACCCCATGTGCTTTATAGCTGGGAGTTGTTTCTTTTTCTCTTTTTTTATGCTTTTATAGGATTCTACTTCATCAAACCGATGCTGAGTATCTTCTTTTTACTGGGTATGGCCGTACTGGGTCTGGGAAATCCTATGTATTACAACTTCAATCTTTTTTTACTCATACTCTTTGTCTTTTACCTCTTTTTATTTGTGCTTCTTCTCTTCTACTACATCCCCTTCTCCACCAAACCCGAAGTACTCTTTTTAAAACTCAAGAACAGATTTTTCAGACTCTCTTCAAACCTCATCAGAAGAAGTGTAAACCTTGTACGGGGTCAAGGAACCTTTTGGGGTAACCTTGAAGCACGCTACAGTGAAACACAACTCTTCAACAGCGTCAAAAAAATGCAACTCTGGGCAAGTAAAGTCGATGAAAGCTACTTCCATGAGATCGACAAAGGGACTCTTATGCTATTTACAAAGAACTGTGAAACCTTTGCTTATCTGCTGCAAATGATGTATAGACACGACAAAAATAACGTCAACAACCCTCTGCTCAAACGCTTTCTTTCCGACCATGTCGAACACTCCATCTCTGAACTCCTGGAGAACTATGCCAAAGGGAAATCTGTGCATGAAGTCGATGATTACTGGCATGATGAAACAGGGATAGAACAGAAGATAGAGCAGCACTTGGAAACAGCCCTCTCCTTTTTGAAAGCAGATGACTATTCACAATCCGATATCATAGCATTCTATGAAAATATTGCCCTGCGCAGAAATGTATGGATCTCTTTTTTAACCTGTCAAAAGCAGATGCAAGTCCTGCAGTTTACAGCCTTGAAAGAGAGTAGATTTTAAATGAAAGAAAACCGTATGAAAAAACAAGTATCACGCCTGGGACTCTCTGTTCTGACCATTGCAGTACTAAGCGGCTGTACCAGCGTAGGACCGGACTTTATGGGTGTGGGGAAAGCACCTGTACCTCAAAAATGGGTACACAAAGGCAAGAAAAGTGACAAAGCCATTGCCCAATGGTGGAAGACTTTCCATGATCCTACCCTCAACAAGCTCGTTGCCAAATCCTATGCACAGAACCTTGACATTAAAGCGGCAGGCTTGCGCATTGCACAGGCACGCAGCATCCTTGGCATCTCAGAAGGTCTGGCCTTTCCTCAAGTGCAGCAGGTCAATGCCTCTGCCTCTTCCTCCTACGGGAAACAAAAAGACATCGCCACCACCTCACTTGGCTTCGATATGGGATGGGAACTGGACCTCTGGGGTAAATATGCCAGAGGCATCGAGTCTTCAGAAGCACAGGTTTATGCTTCCGTTGCCTCGTATAATGACATTATGGTCAGTGTTATTTCAGAAGTGGCACGCAACTACATCAACTACCGTACCTCCGAAGAGCGACTTGCCTATGCCAAGCGGAACGTCGTCATACAGGAGCGTGTGACCAAAATGACTGAAATACAGTTCAACTCAGGGAATGTCTCTGAACTTGATATGCAGCAGGCACGTTCACAACTCTACAATACACGTTCTCTCATTCCCTCTTTGGAGCTTTCGAAGGTCAAGGCCCGTAATGCCCTTGCCCTGCTTCTGGCAAGCTCTGACAGCAGCATAGACAATATACTCAACAAGAGCAGTAGACAGTACCAGGACAAGATTTCACGTTATATTGGTCAAGAGAAACACGGTGCCATACAGCTTAAAGTGAATAAGCAGAACCTTCTCAATGTCAAGATCATCCCTTATGCACGTTTGAACCCTTATAACAAGATCGATGCGGAACTGATTACGAGAAGACCGGACCTTAAAGTAGCGGAGTATCAGGTACACGCCAAGAGTGCACTTATCGGTGCGGCAGAAGCGGAACTTTACCCGAGTTTCTCTCTCTTTGGAAACATCGGTCTTAACAGCAACAATGCGACAGGCTCCTGGGTTTCAGCTTCCAATGCTTTGGGTGTCACCGTAGGACCTTCCTTCTCCTGGAATATTTTCCAGTACGGGCGTATCAAGAACCAGATCCGTCTCAAAGATGCTCAGTTTGAAGAGAGTCTGGTAAATTACAACAAGAAAGTACTCTCTGCCGTCGCAGAAGTCTCCAATGCACTCAACGGCTACATCTACACACAAAAACAGCAGGTTGAGAACCGGAAAGCCGTCGATGCCACCGTGCGTGCCTTTAACATTTCGGTCATTCAGTACAATGACGGTCTGGTCTCGTATCAGAGGCTTTTGACCACCGTAGAGAAGCTGACATCCACACAGGACCGCTATGCCAGCATTAAAGGGAATTTGGCACTCAATGCCATTGCACTTTACAAAGCACTGGGTGGCGGATGGCAAATTTCTAAAGGCAAAGCCTATCTGTCACAGGAAACCGCAGCCAAAATGAAAAAACGTGTTGACTGGGACCACTACCTCGACCCAGAGATGACACGTCTTCCAAAAGGTTTGGAATAATGACGAACGCTTATCCTCATGAACTTTCACTGGGTGATGTCTACTTCTCTCCTCTGCTTGCGGTACTCTTTATGGCATTCATCGGAGCATTGGTAACGGTGATGATCCTCAACAAGATCAAGCTTTCACGTTATCTGGCGGCACCACCCTATGTTTTCATCTCTATACTCATATTCTATGTCCTTCTCATAGACACATTCTGGATCAAATTTTAAAGGTTATTTATGAAAAAACTTATCAAACTCCTGCTTACGCTCGCCATTGTCGGATCTGCCATCTATTTTGCCTACCACAAATACATTGACTATATTGAAAACCCATGGACACGCGACGGGCAGGTGCGGACACAAGTCATTCAGATCACTCCACGGGTCAACGGTATGGTCACCAAAATACACATTGTGGACAACCAGAAAGTAAAAAAAGGCGATATCCTCTTTGAAATTGACCCTTCACAGTATCAGATCAAAGTCAATCAGGCAGAAGCAAGACTCAAACGTACCCTTGAAGCTGCCAAAGGAACCAAGATCGAGTACGAACGTGTGCAGAGTATTTACAAAAAAGACAAAGGTGCCGTTTCTCAAAAAGACCTGGTAAGAAATGAAACCAACTATTATAAATCACTCGCAGACATTGACTCTTCGGAAGAGTCACTCAACACCGCCAAACTCAACCTCTCCTATACCAAAGTCTATGCCGAAGTAGACGGCTATGTCTCCAACATCAATTTCCAAACAGGCTCACAAGCCTCTGCCAACAAGCCTATTTTGGCACTGGTCGATGAAAATACTTTCTGGGTCTTTGGTTTCTTCAGAGAAGATGCCATTCCTGAAGTCGAAGTGGGAGATGATGCCATTGTCACACTCTTAGCCTACCCGGACACACCCCTTAAAGGAAAAGTAGAATCCATCGCCTGGGGTATTGCCCACGCAGACGGAAACCCTGGAAATAACCTCTTACCCTCCGTTAAACCCGTCTTTCAATGGATCAGACTGGCACAAAGAATCCCGGTACGCATCCAACTCGATACCCTGCCGGACAATGTCAAATTACGCTTTGGTTTAACTGCTTCCGTCATGATAAAGAAAAAAACAAAATAGAGACGCATAGACTGCGTTCATCTATTTATGCTAAAATTCTTTTTATGAAAACAACACGTATTGACCTCCACAACCACACCACACGCTGTAACCATGCCGAAGGTACCATAGACGAATACATTCAGCGGGCTATTGAACTGGGTATTGACATTTACGGTTTCTCTGAACATGCCCCTATGGATTTTGACGAAAAGTACAGGCTGTCCTTTTGCGATATGGATGCCTATGTCAATGATGTGCTTGAAGCCAAAGAGCGTTACAAAAATGACCTGGAGATCCTGCTTGGGTACGAAGTGGACTACCTTCCGGGGCATATGGATGAACGTGTGCTTTCTGCAAAGGTCGACTACCTTATAGGCTCTGTGCATTTCATTGACAAATGGAGTTTTGACAACCCTGAGTTCATTGGTGGCTGGAAAAGCAAAGATATTGATGAGATCTGGAAAGCTTATTTTGAAGCCACAGAAGCCATGGTAAAAACAGGAAAATTTGACATCGTGGGACATCTTGACCTTATAAAAGTCTTTAAGTATATGCCCAAACAGGATGTCAGAGTCTTAGCCCGGGATGTACTCAAAGCCATTAAAAAGTCTGGTATGGTCATGGAACTCAATGCCGCAGGACTGCGTAAACCAGTGGGAGAGATCTACCCTTCCAAAGCACTTCTTGAAGTGGCTTATGAGTTGGACATCCCTATTACCTTCTCTTCCGATGCCCATGCGGTCGATCAGGTTGGCTTTGGGTATGAAGCAACAACTTCACTTGCAAAAAGTGTTGGCTACACGCAAGCTGTTACCTTTAAAGACAGAGAGAAACAATTGCTTATTTTTTAAGCATATAAGTACACTAACCATTAATTATTACTCGCTATAATATTCACTATAAAAATTAATTTAGGAGTGTGACACATGGGTAAATTCGTTAACAACATTGCAGAGTTCAACAAGTTTTGTGAAGAGAATGAAGTAGAATTCATTGACTTTAGATTTACAGATATTAAAGGGGCTTGGCACCATATTTCATATAGAGCACACGCTGTAGATGACAAGATGCTTGAAGCAGGTATCCCTTTTGACGGTTCTTCAATCGAGAACTGGCAGCCGATCAATGAATCAGATATGCTTCTTAGACCGGATGTCCCAACAGCATTCCTTGACCCGTTCACAGCAGACAGCACTGTGATCATTATTTGTGATGTTTATGACATTTACAAAAATGAGTTCTATGCAAAATGTCCAAGATCGATCGCTAAAAAAGCACTTAGAACATTGGATGAAAAAGGTATTGCAGATGCTGCTTACTTTGGTCCTGAAAATGAATTCTTCATCTTTGATGACGTTCAGATCACAGACAAAGACAACCACCAGTCATTCAAAGTAGAGACTGATGAAGGGCACTGGGCTGATGACAAAGTCTATGAAGATATCGGAAACATGGGTCACAGACCTAGAGTTAAAGGTGGTTACTTCCCTGTAATGCCAACAGATCCTGCGGTAGACTTGAGAGCTGAAATGATGTTGCTTCTTGAAGAAGTAGGTCTTGAAGTGGTACTTGGTCACCACGAAGTTGCTCAAGGGCAGCACGAGATCGGTATTGTTTACTCTGACATCATTACGGCAGCAGATAACGTACAGAAGTACAAGTATGTTGTAAAAATGGTTGCACACCTTAACGGTAAAACAGCAACATTCATGCCAAAGCCTATCTATAACGATAACGGAAACGGTATGCACGTACACCAGTCACTCTGGAAAGACGGAACAAACCTTTTCTACGAAGAGGGAGCATACGCGAACCTTTCTAAAACTGCACTTGACTACCTTTCAGGTATCTTTGCACACAAAGAAGCGGTTGCAGCATTTACAAACCCAAGTACAAACTCTTACAAGAGACTGCTTCCAGGTTTTGAAGCGCCAAGAATCCTTACTTACTCCAGCCAGAACCGTTCTGCTGCATGTCGTATTCCTTATGGTGCAGGTGCTCCGGCAACTAGAATTGAAACAAGATTCCCAGACTCAACTGCCTGTCCTTACCTTGCATTCTCTGTATTGATGATGGCTGGTCTTGACGGTATTGAAAAAGGCGGATATGAGCTTGTTGGTCCAGTCAACGAAGACCTCTTTGAAATTTCAAGAAAAGAGCTTGCTGAGCGTGGTATTCCTGAACTTCCAAGTACATTCAGAGACTCTCTTGAAGGACTTGAAAAAGACCATGCATTCCTTGCACCTATCATGGACAGCGACTATGTTATGGAATATTCCACATACATGTTCGACAGACACGTTTACCCGGTTGAAGGTAGACCAACAGCATTTGAGTTCATCGCAACTTACTCTTGCTAACCCCTCTTCCCGAACTTCGGTTCGGGAGTCTCTTTTCCCCCTTTTTTTTTCTTTTTCACATTCACAATTAAGTTTTTTCTCTTTTCCACTTGATATAATCTTTGCAACAAAGGATAAAACAATGACAAAAACAATTCTATTTTCTCTCAGTGCATTTCTGTTTCTTGGCTGTAGTGCTATTGATGATGCGATCAATAACATTGCAAGTGCCGGTGTTTCAGCAGAGGATATTTCTGCAAAAGAAAAAGTCATCATCATCAACGATGTTTCTCTTAGCGGATGTGTGCTCATCAAAAATGGTCTTGTAGATGCTGACAATCTAGTCAATGCGGAAACACTGGTCACAGAAATGGGTGTGACCTGTGCCACTTATGGAAAAACTGCCGGTATACCCGGTAATCTGAATGTAGAATGTACAGAAGAGTATTTAGCAGACTGGCTGGATGATGCAAACCATGAAACCATTGCAGACATTGGTGTTTTAGAGGGTGAAAAAGCCTGTGTTGTAGGGGCTGATCTGTAGCGTGGATTGCCCACCGGGAATGCCCTTAGGGTGCATCCGCCGTCAAGATGAAATTCAAATATCAAACACTATCATCATGATAGTGTTTGTACACCTTATTGCACGCAGGCATCCGGATTAAGAGTACATGCTGTATCAACCAGTGCACCGATATTGTCACTGGTAAAAGGGCTGGCACCCTGCTCTTTCAAACTGTCCAGGGTATATCCCCAGCTCGTAACACCGACAACCACATTGGAGTTGGCATCACTTCCTACGGAGGCACCGCTCAGTGAAGCGACCTGTCCGATATTGACTACCCATGGTCCTCCGCTGCTTCCACCTGTTTGTCTTGATCCAATAGTCGTATTATACGCATTCGCTGATGACGCAACATACCCGATCGATTCAGTACGCTGCATTTTTAAACCACTGTCATGTGATACAGGATATCCCAACTGTGTTAATTGAGCGACAGTATAGCCTCCAAAATCACTAAAACTGTATCCACCCCAGGCATACCCAAGATATCCTGTCAGATCTCCTGCATAAAATGGGTTACTTGTACTCTCATCGACCTTTGGCTCCAGAATCAGGACGGCAACATCATTGGGACAGACCACATTACATCCATCAGAACCGGTCAGGTAACCTGTTGGTGCCAAAGCGTGGGTCGCACTCCATTCTCCATAAGGAGCACTCCCGTCTTTGTATGCCGGTACAAATTTAAAGTCCGAATAGTAACGGTTGCCTCCATATTCAGATACACAGTGGGCCGCCGTTACCACAACACCGGGCTTGATCAGAGAAGCGGAACATACGTAGGTATAAATACCGTCTCTGAAAAAAAGCTTTCCGGCAGCACGATAAGGATATATTCTGGATACGGGAAGACCATACATATCTACTCTTGATGTGGAAAACGGATGATTTAATGTTCCATACTCCTGAGGTGTTATTTCACTCTCAATTGACGTATTGGCTTTTGACACAGGCACATGCGTAGCAAGTCTACGTGATATTTTTGCCGGACCTGCCGCTCCCGGACTGTAACCTGAACCCGACACACTTAAAATCGGCGCTGCATCCGTTTCCAATGCTGAAATGCGGGTATTTCTGTTTACCGCAGGCAACCCCATCGGCTTTGCATTTTTAAAATCAATTTTATTCTCAGATGTGGACTTCTCGACATGTATACTGACATTACCTTGGACAGTATCTGCATTCGCTGTCGGAAAAGCCAACACCACTCCGAGACTCAACCCAATAGACATTTTCATTAAATCATTCATAACACTCCTTTTATTGCGATAGTAGGGCTTGTTTCATAAACCCATCTCTTAATGATACTTTTTTATAAGTTATAATTTTCTGAAATACCAATGAAAGGCAAAAGAAAGCAGGAATAAGCCCGGCCTATATCAGTCTCTGAGCAAAAATACAATAGCAGGTCATCTCATCTTCAAGATCCAAAATATCAATGCGTGAACAGCTTCTTCTCTTCCTCTTTTTTAAAGAAAGTAAAATAGGTCCATAACACCGTTCCGTACACAAAGATGGAGAGAACGACGACACCGATGGTCACGGCTTCGAAGAGCGCTTTATACTCGTATGATGCAGGGATCATATGCACTAAGATGATTGAGAGCGCCCCTTTCATACCAGAGAAGGTCAGGATGAACCATCCCTCCGAACCGACAGGCTTAATGGAATCGATGGTTTTTCCAAAGAAGGCGAATTTTGCCATGGAGAGTGCACGTATGAGTGTGGTCAGCAAAAACATGATGAGAATCTCATTTTTGTACAGCCAGAGTTTTTCAAAGTCAACCATTTCAGCCAACACAAAAAATATCATGACCGCTGCAATATACCCGAACTCTTTTGCCATTTCATAAATGTATTCCAGTCTTTCATTGGTGGTCGCACAAATATTTTGCAGACGCATTTTACTTAAAAAACTTTTACTGACCGGTTTTTCTGTACTGCAGGAAGCTTCAATATCCATATCGACCCAGGCTTTGGTTGCGATGATGGCAACGATCAGGGTCAAGATGCCGGAGACATGTAACTCTTCTGCCAATACATACGCCAGATACCCTTCAATGATAAAAGTGAACAGTTCCCCGCGTTTGTCAGAAAAAAGCTTCATAATCATGTAGAATACATACCCTATCACAAGCCCCATACCGATGCTGACAGCAAAGACCCTAAGTGCATCCAGAGCTGCCTTTGTGGCATCGATCTCTCCGGAGAGCATCCAGGGCAGACCAATGAAGAAAAAAGCAATGACTGCTGTCGCATCATTACCTAATGACTCTCCCTCTATGAGTACTTTAATGTCATGACTGATACCTTCAAAGCGTGAAAGTACAGACTGGACAGAAACCGCATCGGTTGCCATGTTGATGGCAAAAAGAGAGACGTAGGCACCCAGTGTCAAACCTTCAAACACATTAAAATGATACAGACTTGCACCTGCAGTGATGGAGAGTGCCACAGCAACCACAGCCAGGTAAAAAATACTCCAGGCATGTTTTTTGATATCGGACCAATGCAAATGCAATGCGTCACCCATAAAAATAAGCGGGATACAAAAGAGAATGATAGTGTCAAAATGTTCCGCCATATTGATGGGAACTGCCACTTTCACATAGGTGTAAATGAGGTAGGAACCTATCAGAAGCAGAAATACAGAAGGTATTTTCATCTTATTGGCAAGGGCATCTGAAAAAACCACCAGACTCAAAATGGTAATGAGCATGATCTCGGGTGCAAAACTGTGCATAGGGTTCCTTTATGGACTTAAATAGTTGACTAAAACATTGTCCCGCTGTCATTGGAGACAGGGACTTCAGGGGCAACTTTTCTTGGGTGAAGCGGGTCATCATCATCCATCATTTCATCAGGATCATCGTCAATATTGACCGTTTCTGCCATACCAATGTCTTCTTCAGGTCTGATATCTTCAGAATCATCGATCACATAGCCGTCATCGACATACTCACTGGTCATAATATTCAAAGTCGGATCATCTGATTTCTTTTTACTGTTCGGCAGAGGAGACTGTTCCGTATAAAGCTCAGGCTTCCCCTCGTAAGTACCTCGGAACACTCCTTGGGGAATATCGAAAGAGCGTTTGGTCTCAGGGTAAGCCTTGAGAAGTTCCCGGTAGTAATAGGCAAAAGCCGGGGCAGCAATGGCACCGCCTGTTGCACCCCGTCCTATGGGCTTGTTGTTGTCCCGTCCAAACCAGACAATGGCTTCGATCGTCGGGGAATAGCCACAGAACCAGGCATCGACATTTTTGTTGGTCGTACCTGTTTTACCGGCAAGTTCTATGCCTTTGACCTGTGCATTTCTACCCGTACCTCTTTTTATCACATCTTTGAGAATATCGGTCATCAGGTAAGCCTGTTCAGGCTGTGTAAAATCACTGATCTCTTTAGGGCGTGTTTCATACAGAACCGCCCCCTCTCGGGAGATCACTTTACTGACCAGTCTCGGCTCGATCATATGTCCTTTGTTGGCGAACACAGAAAATATCTGTGCCATTTTCATAGGACTGAGACCAAGGTTACCCAAGGCAATAGACATGTCTCTTGGGATGTGGGGTACATCCAGAAAAGCCAGTCTTTTACGGATAGTCGCCACGCCCAGATCAGAGACAAGGTTGATCGTCGCCAGGTTACGGGAATGGACAAGCGCTTCTCTGAGCGGCATGAATCCCTTGAAGTCACGCTCATAATTCTTCGGTGCCCAGACTTTCGGTTTACCGTTTAAGTAGTAGTGGAAGGTACGTGCCAGGTCAGTCAATGGTGAGGCAGGGTTATACCCCATATCAAGCGCCGTCTGGTAAATAAAGGGTTTAAAGGCTGAACCCGGCTGCCGTTCAGCCTGTGTCGCACGGTTAAAGGCAGAGGTATGATAGTCCACACCGCCTACCATGGCCAGAACATCTCCTGTACTGCTTTCTACGGCAACAAAAGCGGCATTCAAAGTAGACTTCTTCGGACTCTCTTTGTATTTCTTCAATGCTTTTTTATAAGCGAAACTCACCGCATCACGTGCGATCTCCTGCTGTTTCATATCGATCGTCGTATAGATCTTGTATCCGCCTGTACGGATATCTCCCAGTCTGCCCTTGAAACGTCTCACGACTTCATCGACGATATAGGGTGCAATATTCTGTGCAAGTGGTGTTTTATAGACTTTCGGTGACTCTTTTACCGCAGCCAGGTAGTCACTCTCCGTCAGCCAGCCAATACTTTTCATACGGTAAAGCACATTGTTCGCACGATTGAGTGCACGTTTGTAATGGCGTAAAGGGTTATAGTAACTTGGTGCATTCGGCAGACCGACCAACATGGCTGACTCTTTCAGGGTCAATTCATTCAACTCTTTATGAAAATAGCCGTTTGCCGCTGTCTTTACCCCAAAGTAATTATTACCGTAAGAGATCTCGTTAAGGTAACGCTCAATGATGTCTTCTTTGGAGAGTTCATGCTCGATCTTCATTGCCAGTATCGCTTCTTTAAGCTTACGTGCCAATTTCTTTTCATTGGAGAGGATCTTGTTCTTAATGAGCTGCTGCGTCAGGGTAGACCCGCCCTCTACGAATTTTCCTGCCTTAATGTCTTTGACCAGGGCGCGAATGATCGCATCGGGGTTCACACCGTTATGTTCAAAGAACTGCGTATCTTCCATAGCGACGAGACCCTCGACAAGAATGCCGGGTATCTCATCATAGGTGGCGTAAAGCCGGTGCTGCCGCTTATAGACATAGGCCAGTTTATTACCGTTACGGTCTAAAATAACGGACGAGGTTTCAGGTTTGTAGTTTATGAGTTTATCTGCATCAAGGGAGATCTCTTCATACGCATAAATGAACGCTGCGGTCAAGGCAACAATGAAGAGCAGGGTCAAAATAATAGAACCCTTGATGAGACTGTTGAACACGGAAACCCTTTTTTAGTTTTGCGACTGTATTTTTAGACTTATTGTACCGTGTTATGCTTGATGAGTGCCAATACATGGCGAAGTTTCTGCGTAGAGACAGACAAATTGAGGATCACACGGAGTATGGGTTTTTCAACCGTAGGCTGACGAATGGCACCCACATGATAGCCCTGTTCCATCAATCCTTTTTGCATGAACATGGCAAAGTCATTACTCTTCATCTCTATGGGTAAAATGAGGCTTTCTATCTCTCTGTCAAGCATATTTTTCACCACTTCCTGTCTTTTTGCCATCTTCTTTCTGAGTGCTTTGGCATTTTCCTGAATGTATTCAAAGTTGACCATTGCCAAGGCTGTGTCGAACACAGAAGGTGCCGTTGAGTAGATAACAGGTTTGGCTCTGTTCTCCAGAAAAGAGATCACCGTTTTTGAAGCCAGAATATACGCACCGTAAGAGCCATAGGCTTTACCTAAAGTACCCATTTTAATGTGTCGTTCAGTCGGTCTGATGTGGTAGTGTTCAAAAATACCCAAAAGTTTTTTTCCCAGTACCCCTGCTGAGTGTGCTTCATCAACGATCATGATGGCTTCACTCTCTTCGGCAAGGTCAAAGATGGCTTTGGTACAGAGGTCACCGCTCATAGAGTAGATGCCTTCCACAGCAAGGATCTGTCTCTTTCCGGGGTGTGCTTCCATTTTTTCTTTCAAGTCAGCCACATCGTTATGCTTAAAGGTCACCACACGCTCCCCTAAGAGTTTGGAAGCCATTACTCCCGAGGCGTGGTACTCTTCATCCATAAAAAGCATATCGCCTTTGCGTACCAGTGCTTCAATGAGTGCCATATTGGCAAGAAAACCTGAACCCACGACGAGTCCTTCAGAAAAACCGTTCACTTCAGCCATCTCTTTTTCAAAAATCCGATGTATAGGATGGTAGCCGTTGACAAGCATACTCGCTTTGGAACTTAGCACAGTAAACTCATTCACCAGCTTCACTGCTTTTTTAAACTGCTTTTTATTGCGTGAAAGTCCCAGGTAATCATTGGACGCAAGATCATCCAAAGTCACATCATACACATGTCTCTCTCTAAAACGCCCGGCTTTTTTAAGGGCTTCTAATTCACTTTTATACATCTATTTTCTTCCTCTCATCTATACATTTGGGCAAGCACAAGGCATTGCCCCTACAAAACAATCGTAGAGGTGCCCCTTGTGGGTACCTTTTGAAAAATTATAACCAAGGTAAAAGTACCTCAACCTGCAAACCCATAGCTGTACTCTCAAAACCCTCTACAGACTTGATGTACTTTTTACAAAATCCTTCGACCATGCAGGCCCCTGCTTTCCCTTTCCAGAGTCCGGATGCAAGGTAGGCTTCAAGGTCTTCTTCTTCAAAATCGGCAAAGTGGTAATGGGTGGCAGAAGTATCTACCAGGAGTAACGCTTTGGTTTTAAAGTGTAAAGAGGAGACGATGGAAATGCTAGAGCCGCTTTGAATTTTTAAAATGCGTCGGGCATCTTCAATGTTTTTGGCTTTACGCAAAATGCTTCCGTCTGCTGCCATAATGACAGAGTCGGCACAGAGCAGAGGAAGCTCAAGTCCGAACTCCCTGACTGCTGCTTCCATCTTGCCTTTGCTTGCCGTGTAGACGAAGTCTTTTGCTACGGTTGTAGTGATCTGCTCTTCATCATAATCGGGTGACTTTTGTACAAAGTCAATGCCAAACCTCTTCAACAGTAAAGCACGACTTTCAGAAGAGGAACACAAACAGATCATTAGAGACCTCTAAGGCTTACACCTAACCAGAGTGCCACAATACCTAAAACAATATTCAGAGGCAGCAATACATTAGGTATCCATGTCAATTGTGCTTTTGCCTCTTTAAGCTTGCCTTTTCTAAAGAACTTCCATGCTTTGTGACGCTGCACATACATATACGTGTAATTGACCGCCATGATCGTCCAGATGATCTCTTTGGAAAGGAAAAGTGATTTTAAATCAGTATGGTGACCGCCTGTTGCGATGGCCATGGTCAACCCTGTGACAAAGAGTAAAACAATAAAAGGCATGACCAGGTTAAAAAGTCTGCCTGTCGTCTGCAGGGTGATCCCCAGTCTCTGAATAGGCTCCAGCATTTTGGACATCACATCAGACTGTAACATTTCATTTTCTGTGACGCCGCCCCTGCTGATGACAGGGTGTACGGCCACACGCATAGCGATCATCCCCCCTACCCAGATAAAGGCAGAGATGACATGTAAAAAGACGAGCAGATGCCCATAGGTACCAAAGAAGTCACCCATCTTAGTTGCCACCCTCTAAGATGTCCGAAAGATACACTTTTGACTCTTCAAGTGCAGTTTGTATCTTGCTCGGGTCCTTTCCGCCTGCCTGTGCAAAGTCAGGACGACCACCGCCGCCGCCACCGACAATAGGAGCAATGGCTTTGATCCAGTCTCCGGCTTTGAGTGGGGCATTTTTCACACCGGCAGCCAGCATCACCTTCTCACCTTTTTTCTGGAAAAGCATAATGGCAAGGTTTTCATACTTGTTCTTTGCTTCGTCAATGAGCTCTTTAATGTCTCCGGCTTCTACCTCATCAACAATGACATGCACTCCGTTCACTTCAACGGCTGTCAACTCTTTTTTGCTGGAAGCGAGTGCTGCTGTCACTTCAGACTTAAGCATTTTCACCTGCTCTTTGAGTTTACTGATCCCCGCCAACGGATTCAAGTGCTTCACCTCTTCCTGTATTTTGTTGATCTCTGCTCTGAAACCGTTGACTTTTTCAACAGCAGCACGGCCACAGATCGCTTCAATACGTCTCACACCTGCAGAAACACCGGACTCTTTGATGATCATGAAGAGACCTATCTCGGAAGCGTTGCGTACGTGGGTACCTCCACAAAGTTCAACAGACGCATCACCAATATTCACCACACGCACTTCATCACCGTATTTCTCTCCAAAGAGAGCCATAGCACCTGAATTCTTTGCTTCATCGACAGTCATTACTTTTGTTTCAGCAGGCAGGCTTCTCAGAATTTTATCGTTCACCCAGGCTTCAACTCTTGTCAATTCATCTGCTGTCATCGCTTTAGGGTGAGAGAAGTCAAAACGCAGTCTTCTGGCATCGTTAAGTGAACCGGCCTGGGAAATATGCTCTCCAAGAAGTTCTCTTAGTGCTGCATGAAGCAAGTGTGTCGCTGAGTGGTGTTTTTCTATCTCATGACGGTCTTCGGAAACCACCGCTTCTACTTTATCGTTCACAGAGAGTTTTCCCTCTACTTCTGACAAATTCATATCTAAGAATTTTTTTGTATCTGAAACCGTCATCGAGATGACACAGTCTTTTGTACAGATAATACCATGGTCACCCGTCTGTCCACCGGACTCTGCATAGAACGGTGTCTCTTCCAGCATGACCCAGCCTTTGCCATCGATCTTGCCGACCTCTTTAAAGTTTTCATCAAGCAGGGCAAGGACTTTTGTCTTGACTGAGGTTTTTTCATATCCGACAAACTTATTTTCACCGAACTTCTCTTTCAAGGCTTTAAAGTCACCTGTGGTTGCGGCATCTCCCGTCCCTTTCCAGTTGGCTTTCGACTGTGCTTTCTGTGCTTCCATTTTGGCATTAAAAGCATCGATGTCGAGTTTGATCTCTTTTTCACGCAGCATATCTTCTGTCAGGTCCAGAGGGAATCCAAAAGTGTCATACAGTTTAAAGGCCACTTCTCCGTTAAAGACATCGTCTGTGTTCTTCAACTCTTCATTAAAGAGTTTGATCCCCGCTTCGATGGTGTCAAAGAAACGCTCTTCTTCGAGTTTCATAGAAGCTTTAATGGCTTCAGATTTGGAAACAAGGTAGTCATACTGCTCACCCATCAGATCAACCAATGTATCGACCAGTTTATACATGAACGGTTCGCGCAGTCCAAGGAGGTAACCATGACGAATGGCACGTCTCATAATACGACGCAGGACATACCCGCGCCCCTCTTTGTCAAAGTTGATCCCCTGTGCAAGAAGGAAAGAACAGGAACGCAAGTGGTCAGCGATGACACGGTAAGACGCAGAGTTCGCTGCATCAAAATCATACGGTGTACCGACCAGTTCTCCAATTTTGTCAAGGAACGGCATAAAGAGTGAAGAGTGGTAGTTGTTGAGTTTCCCCTCTTTGATGGCAACCACACGTTCAAGCCCCATACCGGTGTCGATGCTTGGTTTAGGCAGTGGTGTCAAAGCACCTGTTTCGTCTCTGAAATACTGCATGAATACCAGGTTCCAGATCTCAAGGAAACGGTCACCCTCTCCGCCCATTTTGTCTTCAGGGCCGTTAAAGTGCTCTTCACCCTGGTCATAAAAGATTTCCGAACAGGGACCGCAGGGACCGGTATCACCCATTTGCCAGAAGTTGTCTGCATCACCGAAGTAGACAATGCGGTCTTCCGCAATATGCTCTTTCCACATGTCAAATGCTTCTTTGTCAGAGTCATGTACCGTCACCCAGATCTTCTCAACAGGCAGGTTCAAATACTTCTCGGAAGTAATGAATTCCCAGGCATAGGCGATGGCCTCTTTTTTAAAATAATCTGCAAAAGAGAAGTTACCCAGCATTTCAAAAAGTGTATGGTGACGTGCTGTGTACCCGACATTGTCAAGGTCATTGTGCTTCCCCCCTGCTCTCAGACAGGTTTGTGAAGAGGTGGCTCTCGGCGGGTTAGGGATCGGTGCTTCCCCCGTAAAGATGTTCTTGAACTGTACCATACCTGCATTGGTGAACATAAGTGTTGCATCGTCCGGAACAAGTGGAGAAGAAGGAACAAGTGCATGCCCTTTGCTTTGAAAGTAGTCTAAAAATGATTGTCTGATATCCATGATCATATGTCCTAAAATATGAGGCAGAAACCCCATGAAATAATTAGAGATATTTTAGCAAAATTGTGACAATGTGGGGTTAATGGAAGGATTTTTATGTTTTTTATAACGAGATTGTAACCGTAGGGTGCTGTTTCCAACGCACCGCATACACAAACCATGCATGCCATGAAATTTTCGCCGTAAGGGCTGGCAAAAAATACATTTAAAAAAATAGCTTTTATCCGTAGGGTGCTGTGCCCTCACAGCACCAGATATTTGCATGATTTAAAAATGATTTTTTCGATTGTATTTTTGGTGTTGTCGGGGGACAACACCCTACGCAATTTTAAGATTATTTATAATTCAAATGTACATGTATCATCGAAAAAGTAATCATATACAAATTCACCACTAATCCCAGTATCTCCAGTAAAACCATCTATACTTGAATCGCAATAATAATACTTATCATCTACACCAAGATTTGTAACATCTACAAGAAAAAGATTATCTCCAAGTACAACAGCATCTTCCAGATAAAAGGTACAGTCATCTCCCGGAATAAATGAAAATTCTCCAGCGACCGGACCGTCACCCGTAATACCTGTATAAGAATCGCATTCATAGTAAATCCCGTCTACACCGGCATTGGATCCATCAACGATTAATAATGTAGTCAGATCTACAGGAGGATTAACAACCACATAGTCACCCCCACCGCTGCTTCCGCCACATCCGCTCAATGCAAACACAGCTACCGCCGATACCATTAGTCCCAATATTTTCTTTTTCATCCTGTTCTCCTCTTTTTATATAAGATAATTCTATCTTAAAACTGTGTCAGCTTTGTGTGATTCTTTAATTCCACTTTCTTATTTTATTATGACAGGAGATACACTCTCCCAGAACATTGGAATAATGTCTGGCCGCGCCATGTTTATGTCCTGATTTAATATTTTCTTCAATTTTATCGGCATATTTCTTAATGTTATCGGACTTTCTTTTTGCAAAAGAACCGCTGAACTCCATGGTTGATTTTGGCGTTATCTCGACAGAAAAAGCAGATTTTCTAAGCTTTTCTACACCGTCAAGTACCGTTTTTTTGTCATTGTAGAGAATACCTTTTTGTATTTCGGACATGGCCTTCTCCATGCTCTGCATATCTTTTATACGGTCTGCCTGGTCATACGCAAAGGCATTACTATTTAACAATCCTGCAGCTAAAACTGCCCACATTACTTTTTTCATCACTACTCCTATAAGTTATATTTTTATTATATCGAATTTTTCAACAGAGTTGCAATTTTTTGACTTCCGTCCTTTTCAACGATTTCCATGAGCCCCTTACTTTTACTTTCCATGTTTTCATCAAGCATGGAGAGTACTTTGTCAACGTCAATGGCATCTTCTCTCATAAGCCAGGCAAGCTCTTTTTCCACAAGGAACTGTGCATTGTAATACTGGTGGTCAGAAGCAGCGTAAGGGTAGGGAATGTAAAGTGTCGGCAGTGCTGTGGCTGAGAGTTCCCAGAGTGTAGAAGCACCTGCTCTGGCTATGGCGAAGTCCGCTTCATTCATATAGTCTGCCAGCTTCGTCGTAAAGCCAAAGACCTCTGCTTCAATACCAAGATCGGCATAGGCTTTTTCTACCGCTTCAATGTTATTGACACCCGCCTGATGGATGATCCTGATGCCTCTCTCTTTGAGTTCCGGGGCAAGCGAAAGTGCCAGTTCGTTGATGGCTCTCGCACCCTGTGAACCGCCAAGGAACATAATGGTCTTCACTTCATGACGGACATGGGCATTGTCGAAGAAGACTTCTTTGATCGGATAGGCATGGATGGGACTCTCATCCAGATAAGAGGAGATGAACTCTTTTGCGTAGGGTCTCATCAGTTTATTGAGAGAGCCGAGTGCGGCATTTTGTTCATGAATGACTAAAGGAATACCCAAAGATTTGGCTGCAAACGCTGTGGCAGCAGAAGAGAAACCACCCACAGAGAAGACTACTTTGGCATCATGTTTTTTCAAGAGTTTACGTGCTTCACGCATGGCCTGAAACATCATCCAGAGTGATTTTAGTTTACCTAAACCCTTTTGATTGACGACACCACGGGTATCGAAAAAGTACTTCTCTTTGAAGTCATCATCGTCCGCAAACCATTGCTTGTCCTGCCCTTTGGTCGAACCGACATAAATAAGTTCTTCCCCTCTCAATTGCTCTTTAACGGCTTTAATGATGGCCAAATGCCCACCTGTGCCGCCTCCGGTCATAACAATACTCATCTCTACTCCTTATAAAATATTTCCGTGCATATCTCTTGGTACTTTTTTAGACACCATCAGCACCATTCCTATGGCAATACAGGCTGCCAAAATGTGTGACCCGCCATAACTCAAAAATGGTACAGCAATTCCCTTAATAGGAGTGATCCCCGATATACCGTAAGCATTCAAAATAAATGCAAAGGCAAACAAGAGCCCCACCGCAATGGAGAAAAGATAGTACATAGGGTTGCTGACCTTAGAGGCGATCTTGAAAATACGGAAAATGATGAACAGCAGGGTCAGCGTCACCAAAGTCAAACCGACAAAGCCCAACTCTTCGGTAATACCTGCCAGAATGAAGTCGGTATGGACTTCCGACAGATAGCCCAGTTTAAACTGCCCGTTACCCAAACCCTGTCCGAAAAAACCACCGTTGTGAATGGCATTGAGGGAATTGGAAATCTGGTAAGGCTCTTTGACTGTGGTTTCTACACGCAGTCCCTGCAACTCTTCAAAAGGGAAAAGAGAAAGGATGTCATTTTGTACCGTACTCCACCAACTTTTGATCCTTGCCATACGGTGCGGCGCTATGAAAATAAGGGTCATCACAGCCAGTACAGCAGAACTTAAAAGCATAAAGAAAAACTTCATAGAGGAGCCAATAAAAAGAAACATCACCATGAGTGTCGCTCCCAACACAACCACTTGCCCAAGATCTTTCTGAAAAACAGCAATGATCACCACAGCGACCACAAAAAGAATGAGGTATGGCGTGTAAGCACGTATCTCTTCAATGAAGTTCATTTTCTTTGACTTCATGAACTTACGGGAAAAACTCCAGGCCAGAAAGAAGACAAAACCGACTTTAAAGAACTCTACAGGGGCAATGGACATGGGTCCTATGTGAATCCAGCGTTTCGCACCACCAACAGCATTGACCAGCGAAGCCGGAAGGAACTGCATGACGATCATCAGGAGAAAAGAGAGCAGGAAAAGCGTCAACCCTACCCTTGTGAACCAGGTATCGGGGTTCATTTTACTCAAAACCACCATGGCAATGAAGCCTATGAAGACAGCAGCACTCTGTCGTATGAAAAAATGGAAGTCGTTATATCCAAAATGAGAAACAGTATAGACAGAGAGAGAATAATCCATCACAAGTGAAAGTGTTAAAAGTGCCATCACTGCTGCTAAAAGCGGTTTATCTATCATATCGTTTTCTCTTTTATTATATTAATTAGTATTTTATCAGATTTAATAGATAACTTTGATAAAATTACAGCTAATCAAGAGGGAATAATGGAAAAAAAGAAACGAAACAAAGTCAACGATAAGCGTACCTACAAGATCACAGGTCTGTTTATTATACTTATTGCCATTATTTCTGTTTTCCTCTTCTCTGTACTCAAGACCATCTCAACAGAGAGACGTATTCCCAGTCACAACTCCATCATCCATGACCGCTCTTTTCGTGGAAGTATCATTTCTAAAGACGACTATACACTCAGCTCTTCACTCAAAACCTATCAGGCGGTGATACGGGGAGAGAGTATCGACCCGGGGAAAAAAGAGATGTTCGTGAAGCTTTTCAGTATTTACAGCGGAATCCCTGCTGCCGATATAGAGAAAAAGTTCAAAAAAAAGGGTAAAGCGATCAAAGGCAACATTGTCCTTTCAAGAAACATCGATGCCCGACACGCCATGCAGTTAAAATCTTTAGCCTACAAACTGCGAAAACTGCATGTCTTCCGCTCTACCAAAACACGCGCAGGTATTGAAGTGATGTATGGTCTTGACATCATTGAAAACGGTGAAAGCAGACGTTTCCCGCTCAAAGATGTCCTCTCTCCCATACTTGGTTATGTCGGTAAAAAAGATGAACACAATTACATCCGTCCCAGAGGGAAAAAAGGGCTTGAACGTAACTATGAAAAGTACATTACCTCTAAAAAAGACGGTTTCTTTCAGGGGAAGAGAGATGTCAATTCGCGCATTATTCATGACAAGAACAGTATTAAGAAACAGCGTGTCGACGGGATGGACCTGCACCTGAATATTCCACTGTCTGTACAGCGAAGAGTCGAAGTGATGCTTGACCAAATGAAAGTGAAACTCGATGCAGACGAGATCATTGTGGGTGCGATGGAGAGTCATACCGGTAAAGTCATCGCACTGGCAACTTCAGAGCGTTATGACCCCTCACATATTAGGCAAAAAGACATACCTGCACTCAACCCAAAGTTTTCAGAATACCCTTACGAAGCGGGTTCTGTACTCAAGCCACTCTCTATCTCCATAGCCATGGATCACAACCTGGTCACACCAAACAAGTGGTTTAATACCCACAATGGGTACTTGATGATCGGAAAAGGACACAGAATTTCCGATGATGACAAATTTGCGTCTATGACAGTGACTGACATTATTGTACACTCTTCCAATGTCGGTACTTCGGAGATCTCCTGGCTGTTGAACGGCCAGGAATTCAGAGAAGGTCTACTCAAGTTCGGTCTTGCAAAACATTCAGGTATTGACCTCTCCCGGGATCTGCCGGGAAGTCTGAAACCTGTCCATCTTCTCAACAACAAACTGCACCGTGCCAACAGTGCCTATGGCTATGGACTGACCGTGACCTTTGCACAACTCTTTAAAGCCTACTCGGCATTCAACAATGACGGTATTGCAGTCACACCACGCATCGTCGACTACCTTGAAACACCCAGGGGAACACACTATAAACTCCAGCCAAAAGTCAATGACATGCAGGCCACAAGCAAAAAAACAGCCCACATGATGCATAACATTCTGCTGGAAGTCGTCAAGCGCGGTACCGGTGTTGCAGCACAATACCCCGGTCTGGAGATAGGAGGGAAAACGGGAACAGCACACATGGCAGTCGGTGGACGCTATGTCCGTCAGTACCACAGTTCTTTTTACGGTTTTGCCAATGACAAATTCGGACACAAATATACGATTGGCGTACTGGTCATCAAAGCAAAAAAGAAATACAAGTATTTTGCATCACAATCAGCAGTGCCTACCTTTAAAAACATTGTACAAATATTGGTAGAACAGGGAGCACTCATTCCTGATCCGGAAGTTTTGAAGAAAATAGAAGAAGCGCATATGCATGATGAGGAACCAAAAACTGTTCAGGATGCTGTCAGAAATGAGATCTTGAAAAATACTGTCAGGAAAAAGCCAAAAAAAGGGAAGAAAAAGGTCAAGAAGAAGAAAATACCGGTGGAACCTGCACTGCCAACCACCAAACCGGTACCGCTTCCAAAACCGAAGTTTGAAAATATAGAAGACCTCTTTTAGGGCACCTCTAATAATAGGTGCCCTTAGATCCAGAGGTTGTCTATGAGTCTTGGCTTACCGACTCTCGCAGCAATGAGGATGATGGTATTGCCTATCTCTACCTCTTCCAAAAGTCCAAATGAACGGTCGACAATGGCGACATACTCTACTTCATCTGTGACGGCCAACACTTCTCTCATTTCTGTTTTAAGACGCTCACAATTCAACTCTCCTGCCATGACCATTCTGGTCGCTGTTTTGAGTGCTCTGGAGAGAGACAAAGCCCGCTCCTTCTCCTCTTCACTCAGGTAGACATTGCGTGAACTCAGAGCCAGTCCTTTTTCATCACGCACGATTTCACAGGGTACGATCTGAACATCCATAAAATAGTGCTTCACCATTTGGTCAATGAGTGAAAGCTGCTGTGCATCTTTTTTACCAAAGTACGCTCTGTCCGCAGAAGAGAGGTTGAGCAGTTTCATTACCACCTGCAGCATACCGTCAAAGTGTCCGGGACGGCGTTCTCCCTCCAGCACATAACCGCGGATAGCAGGCGCAGCTATGGAGAGTTCATCTTTCTCATACATTACATCGATGCCTGGCATAAAGAGTATGTCCACACCTGCCAGTTCACAGATCTTGATATCGGCCTGCTCACGTCTTGGGTAAGCATCGAGGTCTTCTCCCTCCAGAAACTGTGTCGGGTTCACAAAAACGGACACGATCAAATGCTCATTTTCAGCCCTGGCCTGCTGTATGAGAGAGAGATGCCCCTGATGCAAAGCACCCATGGTAGGCACAAAACCGATACTTCCCTTCAATGACTCTTTTGCTTCCTGCAGTGCTTCTATCGTTGTGGCGATGATCATGGCTAACCCTCTATTTTGTAATATTTTGGTAAAATCATACCAAAAGTTAAATAACAAAGGAACTTTTCACATGGATGCATATGAATACGGTGAACTCTTAAAAAACCTCTCCAAAAAAA
>JALSUP010000017.1 GCA_027071315.1 Sulfurovum sp. | reverse complement strand
ATACATCTCGCAAGTCATAAATGAAATACCAACCTACAGACCGGTCCACCATCGTAGAGAAAGACATGGTAGAAAGTATCAAAGAGCAGGCCTCGACCATAGAGATCGAAGCGACTGACGGTATCAGTCTCAAGTGTGGCGGTAATGTCCTGACCATCGACAGCTCGGGTATCTCACTCAAAGGCAGTATGGTCGACACCAATGCCAGCAGTGACGGTGTCACCGCCGGTGAGGTAAGCATCCCCGACATAGAGAAGCCCCTCTACAACAAACTCAAAGTCACAGCCCTCAAAGCCTCTCTCACCAAACAAGACGACATCACCCAACTGCTGACCTTCACCGCCACCGTAGAGAAGTTCGAAGATGGTTCATGGAGCGAGACCACTGACCTGAACGAGACACAGATGTCCCAGATCAACTGGTACTTCATCAAAAACAATGACGAACAAGACACCGACGTCCTCACCGACAACCCGACCGATGACACCATCACCATAGACGGCTTGGAGATGAGCGTCACACTCAATGAAGAGAACATCTACCGATTTGGGCATGCTCATGCGTTTGTGGTGGACTCTGATGTGGAGAATGGGCATGGGGTGAGTGAGTTGGTCCGTTCTTTAGAAGTGATCAATATCCTTACAAAAGGTTCAACAGATAGCTCTAAGGCTCAGTGTAAGGCCATCTTCAATGTAGGAGAAGCAACACAAGATGAGCTGGCTCAAGTGAGATGGAACATCAATGGTGTTGAAAAACCTGAACTCAATGGAAAAGATGATATAAAGTATGACTTGAAAGAAGAAAAGAGAAGAGATGTTCCGTTCAGGGCATATATAGACGGGAAACCTGACGAAGCTGCAGTCATCATAGTAAGTCATGATGTGCAAGACGAGCATGAAAAAGAAAATTCTCAAGCTCAAGAAGATAAAAAAGAGCCCACCCAAAATAATATGAAAGATGTAAAATTATGATGAAAACACTTCTAAAACAACTATTAATACTACTAAGTCTAACCAGTGCAGCCCAAGCAAGAGTGGGTGCCTGTGAAGTCCTTCCTGATGCGCAAAAAGAGAAGTACCTTGAATGTCTGATCAAAGAGGCTGAA
>JALSUP010000016.1 GCA_027071315.1 Sulfurovum sp. | reverse complement strand
GCCAAGGCGAAAACAGCATCTCCTGATAAAAAAGTTCAATTTCTATTCACGCACCCTAACACACCTGTAAAATGTGGTGGTGCCCCTAAGAAAATTATGTATTTGACAAACGCCAGACTTAAAGAAGCAGGCGCAAGAGAGAATGCAGAGTTGACATTCTACCCGAACGGTGGAGCAATGTTTGGTGTTCCTGAATACCACGATGCCATTCTTGCACAATTTAAAAGAGAAAAATTCAAATGGCACTACAGACACAACCTTATTGAAGTAGATACTAAGAATAAGATTGCTGTATTTGATGCCAAGTGGCAGGAAAAAGGTCCTTGGGATCCGGTAATGAAAGACTATGAAGTTATTCCTAAGCATGAGAAACAAAGAGTGCCTTATGACTTCTTGCATATCACACCACCACAATTAGCACCGAGAGAGATCGCAGAATCTGACCTTGGTTCAGCTAAAGGGTGGGTACCGGTTAACAAAGAGACACTTCAGCATATTAGATACGAAAACGTATTTTCTTTAGGTGATGTTGCTCAGGTACCAATGGGTAAGACCGGTGGTTCTGCAAGAAAGCAGTATAAAGTCGTTGTCGATAACCTTATTGCACAAATGAACGGTAAAAAGCTTGAAGCAAAATATGCCGGTTATACCGTTTGTCCACTGATCACAGATATTGGTACAGTCATGCTTGCTGAGTTTGACTGGACAGTTAAACCGACACCACTTCTTCCACTTGACCCAACAGTTGAAAGATGGATGTGGTGGTTGATGAAAGTATATCTGTTGAAACCAATGACTATGTATGGAATGTTGGCTGGTAGAGCATAATATGCAACTAAATTTTGAGCTTGTCACTTATAATGATGAGTCAGATAAATTTGAGTTAGATGAAAACAGTTACCAGATAGAGATCAGTGATGAAGATGCTCAAGTCTATGAGCTTAAAAAAGCATCAGACCTCAATCTGTACAACTGGCTAAAAGAGTCTGACTTTTTTAGGAAGTACATTGAAGAGGAGGTGTATCAAGATAGTGAGAATAAAAAATTTGCCATTAGTGATATCAATGGCATAAGTTACCGAAGATTTTATTTTTTTAAAGTCACAAG
>JALSUP010000015.1 GCA_027071315.1 Sulfurovum sp. | reverse complement strand
CTATTCAACATAACCCTAGAATTAAAAAGTTTTATGAAGGTCTTACAGCCAGAGCTAAAACAAAAAAACTTGCTGTTATTGCTGCCATGAGAAAACTTATTTTAATGGCTTTCTCTATTTTTAAAAGCAAGGAAGATTATCAGCCTTTATTGGCTACTATTTAGGATAGTTAACATTCTGTGGAAAGCTGATTAAATCAGCTTTCTTTAACACGGAATCTACAATGGCTATTTGTATCTAAATGTGATGAGGCCTTTATCGAAGCTATAAGTTCTATTTATTATTTTATCCCTCTTGCTTCATAACTTGATATTAAACTGTTAATTTGCTTCAAATAACAAATCTTTCCAGGATGTACACACTACATAAGCAAATCCCTCTGTTTCTCCTCGAATCTCACAGAAGGGTTCCACTGCATACTCCAAAGTATAGGAATACCCTTCTCCCTGTTGAGCTATTTTGTCTTGAAGGTATTGATCTCTTAATATCTCCAGTGAATCATGATCATTCAGCAATATCGTTTGCATAGCCTCTGTAGATATTCTGTCTCCTTCATAATTCGAATTTAACAAATAAACTGTATCCATATTATGATTCAGAGAATTCCAGCAATCGACACGTTCATCTTTAAAAAATCCCTTTAGCATCCCACTATAATATTGCATTTCAACATAAATCACACACTCATAATCAGGAATACCTGCTGTTATTTTCTCTTTTTCTGCATTATCAATCATCCAACACTCATTCTCCTGCTTCTCTTCCCAATCATTCGTAAAAACCGTACCTCCATAGCTGGCCTTGACATATTCCGTCTCTCCGCTTTGTTGGTTTTTTGCAGGATACAGTTTTTGGTTCGCTGCAAACGGATAGACATTCTCCCCAATCTCGAGTGAGGAATCAAAACGGTGTTTGACCGTGATACGGTAGTCGCAGGTGTCTTTGTCCACTTCTTGATCTTTGAGCCATTGGGAATCTGCCGTATCCAGAACATTCAATTGTGTTTTAATTGCATTTACGATTTTAGCATATGCATCGGAACTGTCTAAATATGCTTCCACAAAGGCATGCCCGCCAAATCCATCCAGATCGGCATTGCTCTCCATACTCCCAGGGATAGGATTGATGATCGGGTCTACCCAGCCTGTAATATAGTTACCGTGTGATGCATGTACACTACTTGCCGGAGAAGCAACCTGTACATTGGCAAAATAGGCTTTGTAGTCAGTTGGATCAATACTGTCATATACTCTGTTGGCAAATAGGTTTCCTTGAGAATGGGAAACAAGCAAGACTCTGTGGGAGTATTGGAAGCTTTCTTCGTAATATTTTTTGAGTATTTCATCAACATTGTACTGTTCAACACTACCGATAGCTTCAATAAGTTTATCTCTGATTGTTCTCATATCTTCTCCAGAGGCATCAGACAATGTTCTTGTCTCCAGTGCATCCAACAATTGATAAAACAGCCATTGGCTCAATTGTCCCTCCTGTCTAAGTTGATAAAATGTTTCAACCAAATCATAATTCTTATCTGCACTCCAGTTATACGCCAGCTTGACTTTTTCGTATTTAGCTTGAAGGGCGGGATCGCCTTTGATGATTTCGTCCTTAATGATATTATCAAGTTCTTGTCTACTT
Source organism: Sulfurovum sp. (assembly GCA_027071315.1). Lineage (GTDB taxonomy): Bacteria > Campylobacterota > Campylobacteria > Campylobacterales > Sulfurovaceae > Sulfurovum. The sequence continues at coordinate 13,222 of JALSUP010000015.1, read as the reverse complement.
ATATCCGCACTTTTTTCAGTATTCCAAACACCGTTACCAAAATAGACATCCGTTTTACACTCGTTAACAGGAAGTGCAAACACTGTAACCGAAAAACCGACAATCGCCACCACTGATAGAATAAATTTTTTCATCTTATTCCCCCAACTCATTGATATTTATGTGACAATTATCAATAGTTGCTTTACGACCATCAAAAATATTCCCGCTTAACGCGGCATTAAATTTGAAATATTCTTGAATACGTTCTTTGGTATTGTAAATTTTATCATCTAAACTAGGATCAGTTAAAATATATAGTTTTCTTCTAAATTTTCCTCTTTCAAAACCAGACATATTATTCATGTATTTATCTGTTTCTTTATCTGCCCAATAATACATACAATCTAAGGCATCATCCAGATACTTATTACTCTCCATTGTAGGATTCTCCAATATCTTCTGAGAAGCCCCAGCGTACTGAAGTGCAATAGCCGTTTTTGTTTTAGGATATTTTGGATCGTTACCATAATGAGTGATGATCCACCTCTCCACATCATCCCGTATGCCATTCCCATTCGCATCAACTCCAAGTAAGGTAGCATCATTCTGAGACTGATCAGGCTTAGGGGGAAGAGTATGCCCACTAACCTCCTTACTGATGTTCTCCTCATTTTTGTCTGTGCTGCCACATCCAATAAGAGAAAAAATCATTACCGCTGCCATTGAAAAGCCCATTGTTTTTGTCATGCAAAACCTTTATATTAAATTAATCCGAAAAGTATATCTTAATATAGCTATATAATTAATTATAATAGTATAGAATATTCCTAGGTTTTTAATTTTGAGGGTATTATGCAATAAAAGAGATGGGCTATATTAGTGTTACATACCTGAAGTAAGGCATCTTAAATAATATATAAATTAATTGATGTTTGGTTGTGGAGGGTTTTTTGTAGTGTGCGTAGACACGCACCATTTTTAAGCAGTCTTTTTAAACATGTGGTGCGTGTCTACGCACCCTACGTTTCTATTTGTATCTAAATGTGATACGGCCTTTGTCAAGGCTGTATGGTGTTAACTCAACTTTAACTGTATCACCAGGAAGAATTTTAATGTAGTGCATTCTCATTTTTCCTGCAATGTGACATAATACAATGTGTCCGTTGTCAAGTTCTACTCTGAAGGTTGCATTCGGCAACGCTTCAACTACTTTTCCGTCAATCTCAATTACATCATCTTTTGCCATGTGTATTTCCTTTGTTACTTTTCGTTTGTTGAAGCAGTTGCTTCTGTTAATATCATTGCTTTACCGTCAACCACTGCGATCTCATGCTCATAATGGGCAGTACGCAGTTGGTCATCACTCAGGACAGACCAGCCGTCTTCAAGCAGCAACGGTGTACCACTCTTCTGACAGACCATCGGTTCCAGACAGAAGACCATACCATTCTTGATCTTCGGTCCCTGGTTGGGCTTGCCTTCAAGGTAGTTCGGTATGTTCGGTTCATCATGCGGTTTAGTCCCGATGCCGTGACCACAATAGTCACGCAAAGGGACAAATCCTGCTGCGGTAATGTAGTCTTCCAATACTTTGGTCAACTCTTTAAAACGCATACCTGGTTTAATAGACTCAATGGCATGGTACAACGCACCCTTTGAACAGTCAATAAGAGCTTGATCTTCATCAGAGATCTTACCCACTGCCATGGTAATGGCGGCATCGCCAAAATAACCGTCCAGTTTTGTACCGATATCCAACCCGAGTACATCACCCTCTTTGATGACTGTCTCATCGGGTATACCGTGAATACAGACTTCATTAAGGGAAGTACAGACAGAACCGGAGAAACCGTAAAGACCTTTAAAGGAAGGGACTGCTCCCGCTTCACGGATATAGGTTTCACCTAAGGTATCGATCTCTTTAAGTGTCATACCGGGTTTAATGAGGTTTTGGAGATATTGGAGTGTATTACCGACGATCTCGCCAGCTGCTTTGAGCTTAGCGATCTCGTCAGGTTTTCGTATTGCGATAGCCATTATAGACCCACATTTCCTAATGTATCATATTGATTCATTGTTCTTTGTGCTTCAATTTTTCTCATAGTATCAAGTGCAACCTGCACGATGATCAGTACAGAGACACCACCGAAGTAGAATGATGCACCCATACCTGAGATAACTGCAAATGGTACTGTAGAAATGATGGCCAGATAGATCGCACCTGAACCGGTCAATCTGCTTGCTACTTCATTTAAGAAGTCTCTGGTATGTTCTCCTGGTCTGACGCCGGGAATGAATCCACCCTGTTTTTTCAGGTTATCCGCGATATCTTTTGCATTAAATGCAATCGATGCATAGAAGAATGCAAAGAACATGACCAACAGGAAGGTAGCAACGTTAAATACCAAACCACCCGGAGCCAATGTATCGGCAATAGCAGTCACAAAAGAGTTTGTACTCGCCTGTAACATTGTCAAAGGAAACATCAGGACAGCAGAAGCAAAGATAGGAGGAATAACACCCGAAAGGTTTACTTTCACAGGAATGTAGTTCATCACTCTCTTTGTCTGGTTCTGCATAATGGTCTTTCTCGAATAAGAGATAGGTACCCTACGCTCTCCGAGCTCCACATAGATAATTGCCAATACCGTAATAAGCATCACTGCAAGAATAGCCAGGATCAACAGGAAGTTCATCTCTCCTGCATTCACGGCTCTGATCGTATTCCCGATCGCAGCCGGTAATCCTGAGACAATACCCGCAAAGATGATCAACGATATTCCGTTACCGATCCCTTTTTGAGTGATCTGCTCGCCGATCCACATGAGTAACATCGTACCTGTCAACATAGAGAATGTTGTCAATACGGTAAACATTACCGGGTCGATCATGACTGCTGCTTCTCCTGAACGTCCTGTCATACTTTGAAGTCCCATAGAGACACCAACAGCCTGAACCACAGTAATAAAAATAGTGAAATAACGAATGATCTGCATATATTTTTGCATACCGTCACGCTCTTTTTTCATTTGTCCGAGTGCTGGGAAGGTGGCTGAGAGGAGTTCCATAACGATGGAGGCAGTAATGTAAGGCATAATACCCAGGGAGATGATACTTAAACGTGAAACTGCATTACCAGAGAACATATTCATCATCCCGAGGGCGTTGTTTGAGTTGTTATCAAAGAACTCTTTGATAACATGCAAGTCAACACCCGGAGTCGGAATATAAGCTAAAACTCTGTACGCAAAAAGAAATCCCAATGTGATCAGGATTTTTTGAGTTAAAGCGTTACTCATCTTATTTTCCGCTTGTTGTAACAGCTTCGTCTTTGATCTTAGGTGTAAGGTCTTTAGCAGACGCACCGATCAATTTCACTCTTTTAACTGTTTTTTGCAACTTGTGAACAGATGCGATCGACTCGAGAGTGATCTCATCCAGTTCAGCAATTGCTTTAATCTTTTCAACATTGATCACATATGGCTTCTCAACTTTAGATGTGAAACCAACTTTAGGTAATCTTTTGTAAAGTGGCATTTGTCCACCTTCGAAACCTCTTTTTCTGCTGTAACCAGATCTTGACTTCTGACCTTTGTTACCACGTCCAGCAGTTTTTCCTGTTCCTGAACCTTGACCACGACCAACTCTTTTTCTATTTTTCGTTGAACCTGGTGCCGGTTGTAAATTATGTAAACCCATAATTACCCCTTACGCTTTAATTCTAGTAAGTGCTTGAATCGTTGCTCTTACTAAGTTGTTTGGGTTGTTAGAACCGATTGATTTGCTAAGAACATCTTGAATTCCTGCAAGCTCAAGTACTGGTCTGGCAGCACCACCGGCAATAACACCTGTACCTTCAGATGCTGGTCTAAGGACAATTCTACTTGCATTGAACTTGTGCTCAATGTCGTGTGCAATTGTGGTTCCTTTGATGTTTACTTTTACAAGGTTCTTATGTGCATCATCTACCGCTTTTTTAATCGCATCAGGTACTTCTTTGGCTTTACCAAATCCGTATCCTACTGTCCCTTTTTTGTCACCGATTACTACGAGTGCAGTAAATCTAAATCTACGACCACCCTTAACAACTTTAGTAACACGACCGATATTAACGATTACTTCTTCAAATTCTTTTTCAACTTCTTCGTTGTGATTATTATTTTGCATCATGCTTCCTTAAAACTTAATTCCGGCTTCTCTAAGAGCATCTGCAAACGAAGCAACAACACCATGGTATAGGTAACCATTTCTGTCAAATACAACATTTTCAATGTTAGAGGCAGCAAGATTTTTAGCCATTTCAGCAGCTACTGTCTTTACGCTTTCCTGGTTTACTCTTAAACCAAGTTTTCTACCGTCTACTGACGCCAATGTTACACCAGTCGTGTCATTGATCGCCTGTGCATAGAAGTACTTATTTGACTTATATACAGACAATCTTGGCAATTCAGCAGTTCCGAAGATCTTACCTCTTACTCTGGCTTTTCTCTGAGCACGAAGTTTATTTTTTCTTTTTTGAATACTTTTTAACATACTACTGCCCCTTACTTACCAGCTGCTTTACCAGCTTTTCTGATGATAACTTCATCTGTGTACTTCACACCCTTACCTTTGTAAGGCTCTGGTGGTCTGAATGCTCTGATCTCTGCTGCAGCTTGACCGACAACTTGCTTGTCAGTTCCGCTAATAGTGATAATGTTTTTCTCAACTTTAACTTCCAGTCCCTCAGGGATTGCAAAGTTAACGTCGTGTGAGAAACCAAGCTGTAGTTTAAGTGTTTTACCTTCAACTGCTGCTCTGTAACCAACACCGTTGATCTCTAAAGATTTTGAATACCCTTTATCGAGTCCGATGATGATGTTGTTGAACAATGCTCTGTATGTTCCCCAGAACGCTGCATCTTGCTTCTCTTCACCTACTCTAGTAAAAGTAACTTCTGAACCATCGATAGCAATTTCTACTCTACCATGTGTTTCAAGTCTTTTTTCAAGATTGCCTTTTTTAGCCACGAGAGTCGTACCGTCCAGTGATACATCAATACCACTTGCAACAGTTACTGGTCTTTTTCCTATTCTTGACATCTTGTCTCCTTACCAAATACTACAGATTACTTCGCCACCGATTCCACGTTTAAACGCTTCATCGTTAGCAAGAACACCCTGGGAAGTAGAAACTACCAAAGTACCGTAACCATTTTTAAATGTTCTGATCCCGTCTTTACCACGCATCACACGTCTACCTGGCTTAGAGATCTTTTTAAGTTCATTGATAACGCTTTTTTCATTGTCGTCATACTTAAGAACCACTTTAATTGTCTTTTTGTTACCGTCTTCTTTCACTTTGAAAGACTCAAGGTACCCTTTATCTACTAAAATAGATACAGTTGCCTCAATCGTCTTAGAGTGTAGAAGTGTTGTAACGTCTAGTTTTCTTTGCGCAGCATTTCTTATACGAGTAAGAGAGTCTGCAATTATGTCTGTCATCATCCTGTTATTTCCTTACCAACTTGCTTTGCGCATACCAGGGATCAACCCCTCGTTAGCCATTTTTCTTAAACACACACGACAAAGACCAAAGTCTTTGTATACTGAGTGAGGTCTACCACAAATGTTACATCTTGTATAAGCCTGAGTTGAAAATTTTGCTTTTCTCTTCTGCTTAGCGATCATTGATTTCTTAGCCATTAGTTTTTCCCTTTCGCAAAAGGCATTCCCAACTTCTCAAGAAGTGCAAATGCTTGTTTGTCATCTTCAGTACTTGTTACAATTGTAATGTTCATACCGTGTGTTTTAATAATGTTGTCAAACTCAACTTCCGGGAACATCAATTGCTCTTGAAGACCGAAGTTATAGTTACCACGTCCGTCAAAACCTTTTCTAGGTGTTCCTCTAAAGTCTTTTACTCTTGGAAGTGCAATAGAAACGAGTTTGTCATAGAAGTTATACATATTATCCCCTCTAAGTGTGACTCTGATCCCTGATGGTGCACCTTCTCTTGCTTTAAAACCTGCAACAGATTTCTTAGCATTGACCACTACTGCTTTTTGACCGGCAATAAGAGAGATAGTATCTGTCATGTTAGCGATCAGTTTAGAGTCTTTCCCCTCTTCACCGGCACCTACAGAGATAACGATCTTTTCAAGCTTAGGTGTCTGCATCGGGTTTTGAACCCCACACTCTTCTTGAAGTGCAGGAACGATGTCATTGTACTTTTGCTTCATTCTACTCATAAGATTATGCCTCTACTTTTTTTACATTTGAGATGTGGATTGGCATTTCAACATTGTCAAAACCACCCTCTTTATTTTGCTCGCTTGGCTTAACCGCTTTTTTAGCTGTTTTACACCCTGCAACAATTACTGCATCTTTTTTAGTAAGAATCTGAAGAACTTCTCCAGTTTTACCTTTATCATCACCAGCGATGATCATAACCTGATCACCCTTTTTGATTTTGAATTTAGTTGCCATTACCATACCTCCGGTGCAAGTGATACAATTTTCATGAATCCTGCATATCTAGCTTCACGACTTACAGGGCCAAAGATACGAGTACCGATCGGCTCCTTTTTGTCGTCAATGATTACTGCGGCATTGTCGTCAAATCTAATAAGTGAACCATTTTCTCTCTGGATCTCTTTTTTAGTTCTAACAACAACTGCTTTAACAACCTTACCTTTTTTAACTTTTCCTGTTGGAAGTGCTTTTTTTACAGAAGCAACAATGACGTCACCTACAGATGCATATCTTCTTTTAGATCCACCAAGAACCTTGATACACATGATCTCTTTTGCACCAGAATTATCTGCTACATTTAGTCTAGTAAAACCCTGGATCATTACACTTCTCCTCTCTTCACGATTTCAAGAAGTCTGAAACATTTTGTTTTGGAAAGTGGTCTACATTCAACTGCAGTTACTGTGTCTCCAACATTAATGTCATTCTTCTCATCATGGATAAGATATTTCTTAAATCTTTTTACTGTCTTGTGATATCTTGGGTGAAGCACTCTTCTTTCAACCAATACAGTTGCAGTTTTGTCTCCGGCCTTTTTAATCACAGTACCTGTTATTTGTCTTTTTGGCATAAATGACCCCTTACTTCGATCTAGCAGCAGTGATTGCTGTCTGGATTTTAGCGATATCTTTCTTCGCTACTCTCAACTCAGAAGTGTTTGTCAATTGCATTGTTTTCAACTTTGCATTCAACGTAAACAGCTCTAGTTTCTTCTCTTTAAGCATTGCAGTCAAATCTGCTTCGCTTTTGTCTTTCAAATCAATATAGTTCATTTGTGTCCTTTAAAGCGATGATCTTACACTTAAATGGCAGTTTATGAATTGCTAGTGTGAGTGCTTCTCTTGCAAGAGTCTCTTCAACACCGGCCATTTCGAAGATGATTCTTCCCGGCTTAATATTCATAACCCATTTATCAACAGCACCTTTACCTTTACCCATTCTTGTTTCAAGCGGCTTGGCAGTAAGTGGTTTATCAGGGAAAACTCTAATCCAGGTTTTACCTGTTCTGTTAATCTTTCTTGTCATAGTAATACGTGATGCTTCGATCTGGCGAGAATCAATTCTACCAGCTTCGACAGCTTTGATCGCGATATCACCGAACTCAATTTTGTTGCCTCTGAAAGATTTACCGCGATTACGGCCTTTCATCTGCTTTCTCCATTTGGTTCTTTTAGGCATTAACATAATTATTCACCTCTTTTTCTAGATGGTCTGCGACCACCCTTTTTTTCTTCTTTTGGCTCAGCCTGAATACCTTTAGCAAGAACTTCACCTTTGAAGATCCAAACTTTGATTCCGATGATTCCATAAGTTGTGTGTGCTTCAGCAAAACCGTAATCGATCTTCGCTCTTAGCGTATGCAAAGGAACACGTCCCTCCAGGTACCACTCAGTTCTAGCCATTTCAGCCCCACCGAGTCTACCGGAAACAGAAACTTTAATTCCTTTTGCACCTGACTTCAATGCACCCTGAATGACTTTCTTCATAGCACGTCTAAATGCTGTTCTTCTCTCAAGTTGAGTCGCAACATTTTCAGCAGCAAGTTGACCTGATGCCTGTGGACGCTTCTCTTCTTTAATGTTGATCGCAACATCTTTTCCAAGCATTTTGATAAGCGTTGCTTTCAATTTTTCAATATCTGCACCTTTTTTACCAATAATAATACCAGGACGCGCTGTTACAAGGTTAATTCTCAATTTTTTAACAGTTCTCTCGATGATGATGTTGGAAACACCCGCATAGAAAAGCTCTTTTTTCAAGAATTTTCTGATTTTGTAATCTTCAGCGATGAACTCAGCAGTTCTACCTTTAGCCGGGAACCATCTTGACTCCCAGTTTCTGTTAATTCCAAGTCTAAGACCTATAGGATTTACTTTTTGACCCATTACGCGTCCTTCTCAGTTTTTTCTGCAACACCAACTTCTACAAGAATGTGTGCTGTTGGTTTAAGAATTCTAGAAGCTGTACCTCTAGCTCTTGGTCTCCATCTTTTCATAACTGCTGCTTTGTCAACTCTACAAGAAGTGATCGTCACTTCTTCAGGTTCAAAGTCACCGTTGGCAACTGCAGATGCAATTACTTTAGAGATGATCCCTGCTGCTTTGTTAGGCATGAATTCAAGTGAAGCCAAAGCCAACTCTGCATTCATTCCCTGTACTTCTCTTGCAATAAGTCTTGCTTTTGTAGGAGAAACTCTTACAAATTTCAATAATGCTCTACTCATATTAACCTACCTTCTTCTGAACAGAACCTTTGTGGCCCTTAAATGTTCTAGTTGGTGCGAATTCACCCAGTTTGTATCCTACGTGGTTCTCAGTTACGAACACAGGTACAAATTGTCTACCATTGTGAACGTTGATCGTTAATCCGATAAACTCAGGGAAGATCACAGATCTTCTTGACCATGTTTTAATTGCTTTTTTATCGCCAGACTCTTTCGCTGCCAATACTTTTTTCATTAGGTGACCATCAATGAATGGACCTTTTTTTGTCGATCTTGCCATATCTTAGCCCCTTACTTTTTACGCTTAGAGATAATTAACTTATCACTAGCTTGCTTTTTACGCGTTTTGTAACCTTTAGCCGGAGTACCCCAAGGAGATACCGGATGACGTCCAGAGTTCGTTTTACCTTCACCACCACCATGTGGGTGATCGATAGGGTTCATTGCAGAACCACGCGTCTGTGGTCTAATACCAAGGTGTCTTGAACGTCCGGCTTTACCGATAACGATGTTAGAAAAGTCTTCGTTTCCAACAGTACCGATAGTCGCTAAACACTCACCAAGGATGTATCTCATCTCACCAGATGGAAGTCTTAGTGAAACGTATTTACCATCTCTACCCATGATCTGAGCGTATCCACCGGCAGATCTAGCGATCTGACCACCGTGTCCCGGGCTCATTTCAATGTTGTGTACCAATGTACCAACCGGGATTGACTTCAATTTCATTGTGTTACCGGTTTTAATGTCAAGTCCTGCTTCTGCAGACATGATCTTATCACCGACATTCAAACCTTTTGGCTGAAGTACGTATCTTCTGTCACCATCAACATATTTGATAAGACAAATTCTACAGTTTCTGTACGGGTCGTACTCAACAGTTGCAACAGTACCTTCGATGTTAAATTTGTTTCTCTTAAAGTCGATGATTCTGTATAGTTTTTTAGCACCTGCTTCTCTGTGACGAGAAGTGATTCTACCGTTACTGTTTCTACCTGCAGATCTTGGAAGATTCTTAAGTAGAGCTCTAACGCTTGCTTTAGCCGTGATATCACCGCTGTCAAGGTTAGTCATATAACGACGGGAAGGTGTGGTTGGTTTATATGTTTTAATTGCCATCTTCTATCCTTATACCGCTAAGCTTTCGATTTTTGCATCTTCTGGAAGCTTGACATAGAACTTTTTCAAGTCTGGTCTCTTACCTTCGATACCTTTAAATCTCTTCACTTTACCGTTTACTCTCATTGAGTTTACTCTAAGTGGATTGATCCCGAAGAACTCTTTGAAGACTTCTTTAAGACCGTTTTTAGTCATTCTTGGAGTTGTTTGAACTACGATGACACCCTCTTCCTGAAGAGCCAAACTCTTCTCTGTATACATAATTGATTTAATATCTGTAATATCTGCCATCTTAAGCCTCTTTTGTCAATTTATCAAATATTGCTTTTTCAATCACGATCGAGTGATATGCAGCAGCAAGATAAGCGTTAAGCTCATTTGATTCAATAAGGTATGCGTTCTGGAGGTTTCTGAATGCTAAGAAAGTCTTATCATCAATCATCTCTTTCACTACAAGTACATCTCTCTGCTCAAGACCGTTTACAAATGCCAAAGCGTCTTTTGTTTTACCAGACTCGATTGCAATGTTGTCAACAACGAAAAGTCTCTCGTTCGCTGCAAGCTCTGCAAGTGCATGGTAAAGCGCCAATTTCTTTTGCTTTTTGTTTACTTTCTGATCATAGTTTCTGTTTGTGCTTGGCCCGAATGCAACACCACCGCCAACGAAAATTGGAGATCTTGTTGAACCTGCTCTTGCACGTCCTCCACCTTTTTGCGCCCATGGCTTTTTACCACCACCGCTTACCGCAGATCTGTTCTTAGTTTGAGCAGTATTTGCTCTAAGTCCAGCCGCATACGCTTTACAATAAAGGTAAAGGTTATGTGGGTGAACTTCCAAGAATGCTGCAGGAAGGTCTGTTGTTTTAATTACTGTTGTTTTCATTATTTAACTATCCTTACCAATCCTCTGGCACCATTGTGACCAGGAATTGAACCTTTTAATACTAAGATACCGTTATCTGCATCAAATGACACAACGTCATTTTTAACTGTCACTTGTGAGTTACCATAGTGACCAGGCATTTTCTTACCAGGCATTACACGACCAGGCCACTCGGCGTTACCGATTGAACCGATTCTTCTACCAAATCTGTGTCCGTGTGAACCAGGTCCACCACCAAAGTTGTGACGCTTCATACCACCGGCAAAACCTCTACCCTTAGTGTTAAGAGATGTTTTAACCAATGTAGTCTCAGAAAGTATCGCTGTGCTTAGATCGCCAGCTTCAGTACCTTCAGCTACTTCAATTGTCATAAATTTGTTGAACTCTTTAGAAACACCGAATTTAGTCTGCTGACCTTCGATACTCTTGTTCAATTTTTTGCTTGAGTTATATGCAACAAGTGCTTTTCCGTCTTCTTTCACTTCACAAACTTTCGTTTCAACGACTTTAAGAAGTGTAACTGGAACACTTGGTACATCAACAGTTCTGCTCATACCAATTTTTTCTACAATAAATTCCATTCTCTACTCCTACTTGTCCATTGATCTGATTTCAACTTCGATCTCAGGCGCAAGATCCAACTTCATAAGTGAATCAATTGTGTCTGAAGTAGCCGAAACGATATCGATCATTCTTCCGTGAATTCTGATCTCAAACTGCTCACGTGCATCTTTGTTTACGTGTGGCGATTTAAGAACAGTATAACGCTTCATCTTAGTTGGCATTGGAATTGGCCCTCTAATTTCTGCACCTGTACGTTTAACTGCATCTACAATAGCAGCAACTGATCTGTCTAACACTCTATGATCGTAAGCTTTAAGCTTTAATCTAATTTTTTCCATATTTTACCTTTAAAGAACTCGTTAGCATGGCAAAGCCAAGGTGCCTAAAACACAGGGTTTGGACCCTCTAACATAAATTTAGGAACGCGAATTATACCCAAACTATTTAAAAGGTGCAATACTTTTAACCCAAAAACGCTACAATAATGAAATTTATTTCCTTATAAAAAGGAAAGTTATGAGGTTTTAGGATGGATCTACTTGAACATTATCACGAACAACCGCCTGTCAATGAACACTTTACTTTCAGAAAAACAGCCATGCCCCCTGAAGGCAATGTCAATCTCTATGGCGCAAGAGGCTGCGGGAAAACAGCTTTGGTACTTGACTACCTTGAAGAAGCAGACGAAAAGACTCTCTATATAGATCTGGAAGACCCCAACCTCATCCTCAATACACTTGAAACCCTGCCTCTGCAAAGCTATATCATTGAAAATAACATTCAAGAGCTCATTCTTGACCATTATGTTGAAGGGATGATCGATGACTTTCCGGATGTCTCACGGATTATTGTCGTTTCCCGTCCTCCGGTCACAGAGATAGACCTCATCCCCCTGCAGCTTTTTCCTCTCGACTATGAAGAGTTCCTTGCCTTTGAACATGCCGGTTCCTCTTCCATTGCCTTTAACCATTTTCTTAAAACCGGTACCCTGCCTAAAATGGCCAGACATACCAAGAACAGTATCCTACCTATGAAGCAGTTCTTTCAACAGCAGTTCTCGCCCAATGAGCAGTCCCTCATTCTCATACTGGCACGATACAACACACAACCCATGACCACACATCAGATATACGCTTTTACCAAAGAGCACTTCCGTATCTCTAAAGACTTTGTCTATGCTGCCATCAAACGTTTTCAGGAAGAAGGATTACTTTACTTCATAGACAATGCCATCAAACGCAGCGGAAAGAAGATGATCCTCTACGATTTTGCCTTTGTCAAATACCTCACCGCCAGCCAACCCTTCGGTATGCAGTTCGACAGCATGATCGCCCTGACGATGATCAAACACAATATAGGCATTCAAACACTTGGCATACATGGTTATGTCACGAAAGAGATGGAGCTTATTATTCCTGCTCCCTTCGACAGCGAAGACAACTTTTGGGTCAAGTCCCAAAAGAAATTCACCCTCTATAAAAAACAGGGCATCAAGAAGGTGACTGTCATCACGGTAGCCAACAGTTATACCTTTAGTATAGAAAAACTGCATTTTGAAGCTTTGCCTTTTGATGAGTGGAGTATTTCACACGAGGAAGAAAATGAATAAGGGCAACCACAAGGGATTGCCCCTACCTATATAATCTGTAGTGGTGCCCCTTGTGGGTACCTTTTAATATAATGTCTATTATCCCTGCATAAGCTTCGCTCTGCTATAATTCGCGTGCCTCTTTTCAGACCTGTGCAACGGTACTGAGGGACAACGGGTCAGGATGGGAACATAGCAGCCCACCCCGCTTTACTGTGTGCCGCAGTAATCTGGACGGAGGTACTTACTACAAACTATGTTGAGAGGTGTCCGAGTGGTCGAAGGTGCAGACCTGGAACGTCTGTGTGGGGCAACTCACCGAGGGTTCGAATCCCTTCCTCTCAGCCATA
>JALSUP010000014.1 GCA_027071315.1 Sulfurovum sp. | reverse complement strand
GCTTATTGAAAAACTTACTTTTGATCGCCTATCTTGACCTGAAAGAGTCAATCCGTGCGAACTGGTTCATTGTCTACTCCCTGGTCTTCGGCGGCTTGATCGCGCTGTTCTTTATTGCCGGTATCACTGAGTCTCAGGTTATGGGTTTTTCCGGACTGAGCCGTCTGCTTTTGATGTACATACAGGTGACCATTGTCATCCTGCCGATCTTCATTCTCATCACCACGGTACGCTCCATTTCAGGTGACAGGGACAGCCATATTCTGGAATATATGCTCTCCTTCCCCATTTCACTTAAACAGTATTACTGGGGTAAGGTTTTTGGGCGTTTCATTACCGTGTTCCTACCAGTATTCATGGCCATGGTCTTTGCCATTCTCTATGGTATCTTTAAAGGTGCCGATGTACCTTGGGCTATCTTTTTTCTCTATACAGGATTATTGTTCGCGATGTCTTCGGCCTTTCTGGGTATTGCCTTTTTTATCTCTTCCATTGTGAAGTCGTCTGAAATGGCTCTGGGTATCTCCTTCTTTGTCTGGATCTTCCTTTTGGCATTCATAGACATTGCACTTATCTCACTGATGATGCAGGAGCGTATGAGTACAGGGCTGATCATTGGTATTGCACTGGTGAACCCTATGGAAATTTTCAGAGTGGCAGCCATCTCTCTTTTTGACCCGGAACTGACGGTCATGGGACCTGTTGCCTTTTATATCCTGGATATGATGAGTCAAAAGATGTTTGTCTTTGTCTCTATTGTCTACCCTGTCCTTTTAGGATTGCTTTTTGCCTTTTTAGGCTTCAGAATTTTTGCTAAAAAAGATTTAGTGTAAAAGGAGTGATAATGCGACATATATTTTTGGGTATTTTATTGTTAACAGGGTCTCTGTTCGCTACGGCAGACCTCAAACCCTTCAAGGTGGAAAAGAAATACTTCTTGACCTATGACAAAAATACGACCTGTCTGGTACGACACTTGCAAGTATCCAAAGCACCGGAATGGGTAGCGAAGATCAAAGTAAGAAATGGAAAAATCGTTTATTTCTCTTCACCAAAATCAATGTTTGAATTTTACTTCAGACCGGGGAAATGGTATGAAGTAGGGGTAAAGAGTGAAAGAGACTTTTCCGAAATTGTCGTCACAGACTATGGAACACGAAAGCCTATCAACGCAGAGACTGCCTATTATGTATACGGAAGTAGTGTTACTTCCCCGGGAGGCGACGATTTGGTTCCTTTTGCGACAAAAGAGGCTGCCGATGCCTTTTCAAAATCACACAATGGACACAGAGTCATGCCATTCGACAAAGTATCAGATGCCCTCATCAGGCTGATCAACGGACGAATTTAGTAAAGGAGTAAAGATGCAGAAACCAACACCCATAGATGAAGAGATCGTACTTGATCCTAAACGTTATATTGTCTCAGAGACCGATGAAAAAGGTAGAATTACCTTTGCCAATGACTACTTCATTGAAGTCAGTGGTTATTCTTTAGACGAGTTACTTGGAAAACCCCACAGTATCGTGAGACATCCTGATATGCCGAAGGTTGTTTTTAAACTTCTCTGGGAGACCATTTCTCAGGGGCATAACATCAATGCGGTGGTCAAAAACCTTGCAAAAGATGGACGCTACTACTGGATCTTTACTGAGTTTGAAACACGTAAAGACACAGATACCGGAGAGATCATAGGGTACCATGCCGCAAGAAAGAGTATCTCCAAACATGTTCTGGAAATCATTGCAGACCTTTATGCACAGTTATTGGCTGTGGAGAAAAAAGAGGGTGTGGAAGCTTCAGAGAAATATCTGCTTGCCTTCCTGAAAGAGAAGGGTGATGATATTACCTTTGCAAACATTATGGAAGAGATCCATAAGTTCTACTAGGGGAAGGTCATGAAGAACAGCTTTCTCTTTTTAACACTTTTTGCCCTGTTGACAAGTGTTGCAAGTGCCCAAATGAAGTGTGCACCCGGTAAATGCGGCGGAAGCATGTCAAGTGCCGAAAAGCCTAGTGTCAAGCTTCTGTATAAAGGAAACATCAGCTATAAAGCCATTGATATAAAAGCAGGGATGTATAGCTGTGCCCAATGTAAAATGGATGTGAAAGCACTGGACTATGCCACACAGGCTGTGAAAAAAAATGGTGACACATACTTTTTTGACGACATAGGCTGTATGATACTCTGGCTGAAAGAACATCAGACAGATATTGTCAAACTTTATGTGAAAACAGTGGATACACACAAATGGCTGGAAGCAGCCAAAGCCAACTACTCACGCATAGCACCTTCACCTATGGGCTATGGTTTTGCAGCAGTGGAAAGTACCAAAGAAGGACTTGTCTCTTATGAAAAGATGCAAGACCTGATACTTAAAGGGCAAACCCTTCGAAATCCTGAGGTGAAAAAGAAACTCCTGCCTTAGATGCTGGTATCTTTTCCACTTTTTGCTACAAAATCACTATTTCTGCCTATACGGTCGGTATTCTATAAGCTTTTTATCATTTTTTCGCTATACTTGTGCGTATTTTATAACAAACTTAAGGAGTAATCAATGGCATTATTTGATGATGTAAAAGAAGTAGTAGTAGAGCAGTTAAACGTTAGCCCGGACGAGGTAAAAGAAGAGTCTAAGTTCGTAGAAGATCTTGGTGCTGACAGCCTTGATGTAGTTGAATTGGTCATGGCACTTGAAGAGAAATTCGATATCGAAATTCCTGATGATCAGGCTGAAGCGATCGCAACAGTCGCTGACGCGATCAAATTTATCGAAAACGTTTAGTGTAATACCGTTTCCCCTTTGGGGAGACAGCTAACATATATATGAATTTTTCAATGAAGAAGATTCATATATATCTTATAAAGAGTAGATAGGAGCGCGAGTGAAAAGAGTAGTAGTAACCGGTTTAGGAATGATCAATGCTTTGGGACTAGATAAAGAGAGTGCTTTTCAAGCCATTCTTGAAGGTCAATGTGGAATTAAAAAGATCGAACTCTTCGATGTTGAAAAGTTCTCTGCACAAATTGCAGGAGAGATCACCAACTTTGAAGCTTCTATGGTCATGGATGGAAAAGAGGCAAAAAAAGCAGACAGATTTATCCAGCTTGGACTTAAAGCTGCTGCAGAAGCCATGGAAGATGCAAATCTTCCTGACAATGTAGACAGAGAGCGATTTGGTGTTGCTTCTGCTTCAGGTATCGGCGGTCTGCCGAACATTGAAAAGAATTCTGTTGTCTGTCATACAAGAGGGCCAAGAAGAATTTCTCCTTTCTTTATTCCCTCTTCACTTGTCAATATGCTTGGTGGTTTCGTCTCGATCTATCAAAATTTAAAAGGACCGAACCTCTCTTCTGTGACTGCCTGTGCCGCAGGAACACATGCCATCGGTGAAGCAGCGAAGTCAATTATGGTCGGAACAGCAGACAAAATGCTTGTCATTGGTGCCGAATCGGCGATCTGTGGTGCCGGTATGGGTGGATTTGCAGCTATGAAAGCACTTTCAACAAGAAATGATTCTCCAGAGACTGCCTCAAGACCATTCGATGCAGAACGTGACGGATTTGTCATGGGTGAGGGTGCAGGGGCACTTATACTTGAGAGCTATGATGATGCTGTCGCACGTGGTGCAAGAATTTATGGTGAACTTATCGGATTTGGAGAAAGCGGTGATGCCAATCACATTACCACACCAACCATGGATGGCCCTCTTCGCGCAATGAAGGGTGCTTACAAGATGGCAGGCGAGCCGAAAGTTGACTATGTCAACGCACACGGTACGTCGACTCCTGTCAATGACAAAAACGAAACAGCTGCACTCAAAGAGCTCTTTGGCGGAAAGGAAAACTGTCCTCCAGTCTCTTCAACGAAGGGTCAGATCGGTCACTGTCTCGGTGCTGCGGGAACACTTGAAGCCATTATCTCTTTGATGGCGATGAGAGACGGCGTATTGCCTCCAACCATTAACCTGGTAAACCCGGATGAAAATTGTGACCTTGACTATGTCTCTACAGGTGCCAGAAAAGCAGATATCTCTGTCGTGATGAGTAATTCATTCGGTTTTGGCGGAACGAACGGCGTCGTTATCTTTAAGAAAATATAAGGATCTTACAATGGCAACTTATTTAGAATTTGAAAAGAAAATAGAGAAGATCCAGGAAGAGATCGTATCTGCCCATGCCATTGCCAATCTAGAAGCTGTAGAAAAATACCAGAAAGAGTTGGAAAAAGAGGTTGAAAAAACATTTGGTTCTTTGAACGATTACCAGAAACTGCAGCTTGCACGTCATGCTGACAGACCTTATTCACTAGACTACATCAAACTTATTATGGATGATGCCTATGAGATCCATGGAGACAGAGCGTTCCGTGATGACCCGGCTATTTTATGTTATATCGGCTGGATCGATGGTCAAAAAACCATGGTGATCGGTGAGCAAAAAGGGCGCGGTGTCAAGAACAAAATTAAAAGAAATTTCGGTATGCCCAACCCGGAAGGGTACAGAAAAGCGCTTCGTGCCGTCAAAATGGCAGAGAAGTTTGATATTCCTGTCTTAATGCTTATAGACACTCCGGGTGCTTACCCCGGTCTTGGTGCAGAAGAGAGAGGACAGTCAGAAGCCATTGCCAAAAACCTTTTTGAATTTGTTTCTGTCAAAGTGCCTATGATCTCCGTGGTCATCGGTGAAGGTGGTTCAGGCGGTGCCCTTGCCATCGGTGTTGCAGACAAGTTGGCGATGATGCGTTACTCTGTCTTTGCAGTTATTTCGCCTGAGGGATGTTCCGCCATTTTATGGAATGACCCTTCCAAAGTAGAAGTGGCGACCAAAGCATTGAAGATTACACCGAGCGATCTGCTTGATCATAAACTGATCGATGATATTTTAGATGAACCTTTGATCGGTGCGCACCGTGACAAAGCAACATCTGCAGCCGTTCTCAAGGAGTATTTCCTGGACAATGTTGCTGCACTCAGAGAGTTAACTGTCGATGAACTGCTTGATCAGCGTTATAAGAGACTGACTGCTGTCGGTGCATTTTCTGAGTAAACCAAGACTTATATGATACATGAAATAGCCCAGACCATTGTAGGCTACATTGGTGACATGGGCTATTGGGGCATCTTTCTTTTGATGTTCCTTGAGAGTACTTTCTTCCCTTTCCCTTCCGAAATTATTATGATCCCTGCAGGTTATCTGGCCTATCAGGGTGAAATGAATGTCTATGCAGTGGTGATCGTCGGTATTATGGGGTCACTGCTTGGGGCATTGTTCAATTACTATCTGGCATTCTATTTCGGCAGGGCATTTCTTTTAAAGTACGGGAAGTATGTTTTCATCAAAGAGGAGACACTGGATAAACTGGAAGCCTTTTTTAGCAAACACGGTGAACTTTCAACTTTTAACGGAAGACTCATTCCCGGTATACGTCAGCTTATCTCCCTGCCTGCAGGACTGGCAAAGATGAATGTTCTACACTTTTCTGTCTACTCTGCATTGGGTGCAGGTATCTGGGTGATCGTGCTTGTTGCTCTGGGATATCTTCTTGGATCCAATCAGGAACTCATCTCCGAGTATTTACACACGGCAACCGTGATCGCCCTGATCTCAGTTGCACTGATCACACTTTTTTACATCGTGAGGAACAAACGTAAAAAAGAGATCCTGGAAGATTAGAACCGCAGCAGTTAATCTATGATCCAGGCGACATAACGTTTCTTTTTAATGGTCGTCTTTTTAAGTGCTTTAAATACTTTTTCTATCACCGTATGGTGTAGAGCAACATAAGAACGTGTCTCCGTTATAGTGATCTTGCCGATGTGTTTATTGTCAATGCCTATCTCTTTACAGAAAGTTCCTAAAATATCTCCCGCACGCAGTTTGGTCTTTTTTCCGCCGTTAATGCCCAGCGTATCAAAGTCTGACTGCATTTTAAACCTGGCATCCACACGCAGGTCCTTCATCTCGCCTTTGCGTGCGCTTGAAGTGATGTAAGAGCACTTTTCGCTCTCATTGTTACCATAGAGTGAAAGTGCAATACCTTTGGCATCTGCACGCCCTGTACGTCCGATACGGTGCGTATACACTTCTTTATCGAAAGGGAGGTCATAGTTAATGACCAGGGCGATATCTTTAATGTCCAAACCTCGTGAAGCCACATCGGTTGCTACCAAAATACGTTTGGAAGCATTCGAGAAGAGCAGGACTGATTCATTACGCTCTCTCTGGTCCAGGTCGCCGTGAATGTCAATCACAGAGTGTCCGTGACTGTAGAGTTTGTCTGTCAAGGCCATCACTTCCGCTTTGGTATTGCAGAAGATCAACAGTGATTCAGGCTTGTATGACTGTATGAGTGCTGTCAGGGTTTTAAATTTATCATTCGTTTCATAGACGATTTCATCTATTTTATCTTCCGCAATAAGGGTATCGACTTTAATGCTCAGAGGTGACTTTAAAAGTGCTTTGGCAAGTTTTTCTATTTTTTCCGGAAAAGTAGCCGAAAAAAGCAGGGTCTGTTTTGCTCTTGGCATATTGGAAGCAATTTTGACTATTTCATCATAAAATCCCATATCGAGCATACGGTCTGCTTCATCGAGTACCAGGGTTTTAATGTCGTTGAGTACCAGCGTCTCTTTTGCCAAATGATCCTGTATTCGTCCGGGTGTTCCTATGAGTATGTGGGCACCTTTAGCCAAAGATTCTGCCTGCGCACGAAGCGGTACCCCTCCGTACAGTGTCAATATTTTCAAATTGGCTTTATAGGCAGCGACTTTGCGTAACTCCACAGCAATTTGCTCGGCCAGCTCACGCGTAGGGGTAATGATGATGGTTTGAGGCTTATTATTGCCGGTATCGGTCTGCATCACAGCAGGGATACCAAAGGCGAGTGTTTTTCCGGAACCCGTCTTTGACTGTGCCAGAATGTCTTTCCCTTCTAAAATAGGATTAATGGCCTTCTCCTGAATCTCACTCATTTTGCTAAAGTTCAAAATACTGAGTGTGTCTAAAAGTGCCTGGGGAATGTTGTTAATGGTATTGAATGCTGCCATGGATGATCTTTCTTGCTAATATTTGGTATTAAGTGAGTATTGTAAGTATAGAGTAAATTGATTAATGAAGAGGAAAGTGTGAGCCGAAGGCCCACAGTGTTAAAAATTATGCTTTGCTTTTTTTATGATCCATAATAATCTTATAGGCTTCATCTTTTAAAAGAAGTTTCTCTTTTTTAAGTGTTTCAAGCTCAACATCTGTTAAGATCGTTCTTCCTGCTTCTGCATCTTCCACTTTTTTATCCAGCTCATTGTGCTTTTCAAAAATTCTTGCAAAGTGTGCATCTTTTTGTTTTAATTCGTGTATATCATCTCTGTATTCGTGTAACATGGTCACTCCTGTTTTTAGTTTCGTTATTTTAGCGTTTTTGTGGTTATAGACGCGTTAAATGGATATATCTCTATGTTCTGTATTCTGCATTGATCTTTACATATTCATAACTCAGGTCACAGCCGTATGAAGTGTAGCTGCCCTCTCCAAGACCAAGATCGCAGCTTACTTTGAATTCAGCCTGTTTCATAATGGTATAGGCTTCTGTTTCCCGTGCTTCGTCCAACTCTCTGAAGTCATCAGAATAGATGAGCAGGTCATCATAATGGATGCTTAGTTTTGTATCGTCACAGAGTACACCTGACGCCCCGATGGTTGAAGCGATACGCCCCCAGTTCGGGTCTTCACCAAAGAGAGCCGTTTTGACCAGCAGAGAGTTACTCAAAGCCATACTGGCTCTTTTTGCTTCCTCTTCACTTTTTGCCCCTTTGACTTCAAAAGCAACCAGTTTATTGGCACCCTCTCCGTCTTTGAGTATCATCATGGCAAGTTCAAACATGATCTTGGTGAGTACCGTTGCAAAAGCTTCTTTGTCATAGTGCCCGCTTTTCCCATTGGACAAGAGAAGTACCGTATCATTGGTAGAAGTATCTCCATCAACAGAAATACGGTTAAAGGATTGCTCGGTGGAAGCCAGAAGAAGGGCATCCATATCTGATTTTGGAATGGCTGCATCGGTGGTGATGAAACAGAGCATGGTGGCCATTGCCGGGTTGATCATCCCTGCACCTTTACAGATGGCTGCAATGTTGAAGCTCTCTCCATTTTCAAGTTTTACCGTATACGCCAGCTCTTTTTTAAAAGAGTCCGTGGTCATAATGGCTCTGGCGGCAAGGTGTGAATCTTTCCCTTCAAAGTCCAGTGTGTCAAAGGCAGAAGTGATCTTCTCTATAGGCAGACGGTACCCGATGACACCGGTAGAGGCCATGACGGGGTTAAAGACATCAAGCTTTGAGGAGAGAACAGACATGATGCTTTCAATGTCTTCAATGCCCTGCTCACCGGTCATAGCATTGGCATTTTTGGCATTCATCAGTACAAAATCAGTCTTGAAATCTTTTGGATAACGCTGATAATGTTTAATGGGTGCTGCCTGGAAAGTATTTGAGGTAAAAACGGCAGAGACATCACAGGGAATTTCTGAACGTATGAAGGCAACATCTCCATCGACATCCGAAAGGCCGGAATTGGCGGGGTTGGTACGCATACCTACATTGGTGGCACCGCAGTAAAAACCCTCTACATTCTCAAGGCCGTTCTCTAAAGCTCTAATTGTAAAATGTGACATAAATTTACCTTTCTGTTAGACGTATTTGAGTTCGTCCGGTTTCTCTTTTTTACGGATGATCTTTTTGGCTTTTCTAATTCCTTCTCCTGTACCGATGAGAAGTAGTTTTGATTCAGGCATGATGATGGTATCACCTCTTGGCATAGGAATGAACTTGCCATCTTTCTGCCGAATACCAATAATGGTGACGTTGGCAATGTCTCTGAAACGTGCCATTTTAATTTTTTTGAGTGTCAGCCAGGAAGTTTTGGAAACTTTTGCCTCTTCCATATCGAGCGGGGTATCTTTCTTATAGAGAAATTCCTGAAGCAGATTTTCCATATCCGGTCGCGCTGCCATGGCATTGACACGCTCCGCCATCAGTTTGGTGGCTGTGACCACTTTGTCGGCACCCAGTTTCAGCAGTTTCTGGTCATCTTCATTGCTTTTGGCATTGGCGATGATGAGGAATTTCCGTGAACGTCCTATCTCTCGCTCATAAAGACGTGCAGAAGCGATGGTTGCAATGTTGTCTGCCACAGTATCTGCCAGGGTAATGACCCCTTTGGCTGAAGAGAGGTGTGACTTCAAAATACCCTCTTCCGTATGCGGTTCTGTGGTTACAAAGTAGGGGTAGTGGTACTTTTTAGCGATCTCTTCAAGGTCTTCACGCGGGTCAACAACAACAAAAGGAATGTGATTTTCCCGTAGCTGTTTCGTCACTTGGATCGTAAATTCATTGTGGTAACAGACCACAAAGTGGTGTTTCAGTCTGGCAATCTCATAAAGCATTTTACGCTCCTTGGCAGTTTTTTGGAATTCACCTTTTTTGACCACTTCGGCAATAATACCCACGGCAATGGAAAAAACGACAAAACCGAAAATGATCAGGGTGATCGTAAAGATACGACCCAGGTCGGAAATAGGCTGAATTTCACCGAATCCGACGGTGGTAAAAGTGATACCGGTCTGATAAATGGCATCCATAAGCGGAAAACCGTCAATGACCATATATCCTATCGTTCCGATAAGCATAATAAAGACAGTAAGTACGAGGGGGAGTCTAAAAGGGGCTAAATGACCATAAAACTCATCATTTAGGGTGATATGTGGTTTGGGGGTGCTTCTCCAGCCGAGAAACTTCTTTATTTTTTGAGTTGGACTCAAAAGAGTATATCCCTTGGGTAAGGGATATTAGCTCGCTACAGCAGCAGCTTGAGCAGCTTTTTTCTTCATTGTTCTAAGTGTAGAAGCAGCAACTTTGATTCTTTTTGTCGTTCCATCTTCCAAAGTGATCTTTACAGATCTTAAGTTAGGAAGTTGTCTTCTCTTTGTTTTGTTGTTCGCGTGAGAAACATTGTTTCCTGTCAACGGACCTTTACCGGAAATTTCACATTTTCTTGCCATGATAGTACCTTCTTTTAATGTAGATATGCAGACGTCTGGGTTTGCAATCTCGAATATTTTGTGCGATTATAGACAAATAGAGCATAGATTTTGCTTAAGCGTTTGCATTTTTACCTTTAAAAATGACTTCGATGCATAAAAAGATTCAACACAAGTTTGGTTTTGCTATAATGGGCAAAATGATTGAGTGAGGAATTTTATGTTAGTAGCACCAAGTATATTGTCCGCAGATTTCGGACATTTGGCACGGGATGTCGAAGCTATTTGTGAAGGTGGATGTGACCTTGTCCATGTGGATGTCATGGATGGCCATTTTGTACCCAACCTGACCATTGGACCCGTGGTGGTCTCTGCTGTTGCCAAAGCGGCAACCAAACCTCTGGACATTCACCTTATGGTAGAGAACAACTCTTTTTTTGTGGATCTTTTTGCGCCTCTGAAACCGGAATATATCTCTTTTCATATAGAGGAGGAGAAACACCCGCACAGACTTATACAGAAGATACGCTCTTTAGGCATCAAGCCGTCGATCGTGCTGAATCCGCAGACCCGTCCTGAAGAGCTGGAATATCTGATTGAAGACCTCGATATGGTATTGCTGATGTCCGTCAACCCGGGTTTCGGAGGGCAGAAGTTCATCCCTTCGGTCATTGAAAAAGCACAAAAACTTAAAGCACTGATCGAAAAAAGAAATCCGAACTGTCTTATAGAAGTAGACGGCGGTGTCAATGATGTCAATGTCAAGGAGTTGGAAGCAGCCGGTGTCGATGTGGTTGTGGCCGGATCATTTGTCTACAAACACCCCGAAGGCATTGAAAAAGCAATTGCGGCATTAAAATAATGCGTGTAAAAATTTGCGGTATCACCAACCTGAGAGATGCCCTGTATGCCGTTGAATGCGGTGCGGATGCCTTAGGGTTTGTTTTTTATAACAAATCCCCCCGATATATCACTCCGGCAGCAGCCAAACGTATTATAGACCAGCTTCCTCCTTTTGTTGAGAGAGTGGGGCTTTTTGTCAATGAGGGTGTTGAGACCATCGATACTGTATGCAGGTATTCCGATATCTCTCTGGCACAGATCCATTTTGAAGTCGATGAAGACTCCCTCGATGCCATTGCGCTTAAGACCCTGCCTGTCATACGTGCCAAAAAATCGGAAGATGTACATCTCTTCGAAGACCGCTACCGTCTGGTAGATGCCTATTGTGACGCCTATGGCGGAAGCGGCAAGCGTTTGAACCTTGAGTGGTTTGACGGTGTAGACTGCTCAAAAATTATTTTGGCAGGTGGCTTAACCCCTGAGAATGTGGCAGAGGTTAAAAAATACGGATTCTACGGGGTAGATATCTCCTCTGGTGTTGAATCTGTCAAAGGTAAAAAAGATCCCGTGAAAGTTGAGAACTTTATTCGCAATGCAAAAAGTATTTGACCAACTGACTACAGCCTTTCGTAAACATGAGGGTGTGTTGAATGAAGCAGAGTATAAGCAGATCGTGATGAAGCATACCACGCTGCTTGAAGACAGTGACACGATCTTTATTCTGCTACAAGCCTCCGGTTACCCCATTGAGCAGCCCAATATCGGCGAGTACAGATTGAAAACTTTTTTCACCCCTTATAAAGAACAAAAATATTGTGTCATTGACATTGAAACCAACGGTTCCAAGCCTGGTACCTCACAAGTCATTGAAATTGGTGCCATCATGGTTGAAGGCGGTAAAATTATTTCTGAGTATGAAACGTTTGTAGAGTGTGCTTTTTTGCCGGAATACATTACAAAGATCACAGGCATAGAACCCGAAGACCTGAAAGGCGCACCCACAAGACGGGAAGCGCTCATAGGCTTGAGACATTTTATGGAAGATGCCGTTTTTGTGGCCCACAATGCCAATTTTGACTATGGTTTTCTCACGGCTTCTTTTGAGCGTTTCGGTTTAGGAAGCATCGGCAACCCTAAACTCTGTACCATTGATCTTGCAAAACGGACATTTGAGTCTGAGCGTTACGGTCTGGCACATCTGATTGATTGTCTGGAGATCGAAACTGCGACGCATCACCGTGCTTTTTCCGATGCTGTCTGTGCCAACAAAGTCATGGAAAAGAGTCTACAGACTATTCCTGAATATGTCAAAACAACTGATGATCTCCTTCGTTTTTCAACTTCAAGTAAAAAAGAGCGTCGGTTAAAAAAGGCGTAGGGGCAATCCCTTGTGGTTGCCCTCATTTCTATATGTCATAAAGGTACCCACAAGGGGTACCCCTACAAATTTATATTTTATGACATACCTTGTTATATCTCCTCTTTCCCTAAAATCGTATGCAAAAAGAGTATCTGTGCAAAAACAGGTGCAAAAATATTCAGCAGAGGAATATAGTTGAACAGTGAAGCGAACATCGCCAGAACTCCCGTACTTTTATCTTTCACAGAAAAACTGTTCTTCTCTGACTTGAAAAGGGAAGAGACATCATAGGCTGTAGGCTCTTTTATTAAGATGCCCCAGAGCCAGAGCATCCATATCTGTCCCAAGACAGGAATGAAGAGCAGAGGGAAGGAGACAAGAAAGACCAGTAGAAATACAAGGCTGGATTTTGCCGTTAAAAGCAAGGACTTTGTCATATTGGGTGACCCGGTTGCGTCTATAGCCGGGTAATGCTTTTTAGCCAGTTTTTTCAGGAGTGGTTCCGAAAAGATGGAAGTAAAAGCTGAGATCGTAATAATGATCAGCATATAAGCCACGACAAGTGCAATAAAGAAACTCCCTCCGGACTGTACCCATTCCCAGGAGCCGACCAGGGGTATTTTTTGAATATAGAGGGCAATAAAAGAGGAGTAACTGTCCCAGAGTACTGTTAGTAGAACAACCCACAGTAAAATGGAGCCAAATCCAATTTTGAGAACGAAGAGAAGGACTGCCGGTGAGAAGATGTCCTGTATGCTTTTTGAGATGGTGTTTTTCATATATTAACCTTTAATGACGCGTAGGGTGCGTATTCACGCACCACCTGATTCAATCCGCATACGATGATACATTGACCGAAAGGTTTAAACAAAGGTGCGTGAATACGCACCCTACGCGATTTTTAATTTATTTAGAGATACTCGTTTTTGAATTTTACGTAACGTGCTGCCGAAGCATAAAGCTCTGCAACTTCCTCATCTGTCAATTCCCTTACCGCTTTCGCGGGACTGCCCATAATGAGAGAGCGTGGAGGAAAGACTTTATTTTTGGTGACTAGACTTCCCGCACCGACAATAGACTCTTTCCCGATGACCGCACCGTCCAGAATGGTGGCGGACATACCGATGAGACAGGCATCTTCAATGGTACAGCCGTGCAGCATGACACGGTGTCCCACGGTGACATCATTTCCGATGGTCGTCGGGTTTCCGTCTGTCATGTCTTCACGTTTGTGATGCGTCACGTGGATCATACTGAGGTCTTGGATGTTCGTTCTGTCACCGATGGTGATGAAGTGTACATCTCCCCGTACCACACAGCCAAACCATACAGCAGAGTCTTCGCCCATCTTCACACGACCGATCACAGAAGCTCCCTCTGCGATCCAGGCATTCTTTTTCAGTTCCGGTGTCCATTGTTGAAATTTAAGTATCATTTTTTATCCTAGGATTCTTTTAAAATTCTGCTTGCCAGACGGCTCACATAGTTGGGTGTCTCTTTTTTTGTTTTATCATGGATCTTGTTGGTGTAAGATTCCAGTATTTTATGGTTGTTGACCGCTTTTCCCAAAAGAGGCACTTTGACATAGTTCCCGTCCTCTTTGAGTACCCATCTCAATTGGTTGTCTGAGAGCTGGAGAATGAGTATCTGTTCGATCTTCTGCTGCAGATTCTCTTCGAGTATGGGTGTCATGAGCTCTACACGTCTGATGAGGTTTCGCGGCATGAGGTCAGCAGATGAGATGTAACATTTCACTTTGTCATGCTTGAAAAAGTAGATACGCGGATGTTCCAGGTATTTCCCAATGATGGAAGAGACGGTAATATTTTCCGAGATCCCTTTGATGCCCGGTTTCAAACAGCAGATACCACGGATGATGAGGTCAACCCTACAGCCATTTTGTGAAGCCTCATAGAGTGCTTTAATAATGTCTGTATCGACGAGTGAATTGGCTTTTAGAATGATGTGCCCGTTCTGTCCCTCTTTCCCCTCTTTCTCTATGAGTTTCAGGAGTTTAGGTTTGATCTGTACAGGGGAGATGAACAGGGTATCCAACTTCGTACTTCGTGAAAAACCTGTGAGGAAGTGGAAAAAGTGTGTGGCATCGGTAGAAAAAGCCTCTTTGGATGTAAAGTAAGAAATGTCAGTATAGATCTTCGCAGTACTTGGGTTGTAGTTACCTGTGGCCAGGTGTACATAGGACTGCAGCTTTTTCCCTTTTCTTTTAATGACCTGTGCGATCTTCGCATGGACTTTCAGCCCGGGGATCCCGTAAACAACGTGTGCTCCGGCATCTTCAAGTGCTTTTGCCCAGCGAAGGTTGTTCTCTTCATCGAAACGTGCTTTAAGCTCAACGAGCACGGTGACCTGTTTCCCGTCACGTACGGCATCAATGAGTGCTTTGACAATGGGCGAGTTCGGTCCCGCACGGTAGAGTGTCATACGGATGGCAATCGTGTCTGTATCGACCGCGGCCTGTTTAATGAACTTGACAACAGGTTCAAAGCTGTCAAATGGGTGGTAGAGAATGATGTCCTGCTTTTCAATGGCTTCGAAAATATTTTCAGAGTCAAGCGGCGGCAGGGTCTTTGGCGTAAAGGTGGGCAAGACCAGATGGGAAAGCTCTTTGTCTCCCACAATTTGCCACAGGGCACCAAG
>JALSUP010000013.1 GCA_027071315.1 Sulfurovum sp. | reverse complement strand
AGTTGTGTGTAGAAAATATTGCTTATGAAAATTGATGTCAAGTGATACAATGCAGCATCTCTCAGCGATAGCGATTAAGGGGGTTTTGGATAGAATTTACTTAGATTTTAGGTGCGAAAGTTAAGATCTATAAGTATTATAACATAAAATAGAGTATGACAATTTGTCATATTTTTAGAGGAGAAAGCAAAATTATGATACCCTAACATTAATAATCGAAGTAGGAACAGTATGAGCAGTCAAAAATTAGCACAGATCAAAACAGCGGGGTTTGTACTCAAGCCTGATGATCCTGAAATAAAAACACTGTATGAGAGAATAAAAGCAGAATTTGAAGATCGTGGTATTTCTGTATTATTGGCAGAGAAGTCTGCCGATATGATAGGTCTGGAGGGGCTTCCTTTTGGGGAAATGTGCCAAAAGTCCGATTTTCTTGTCTCACTTGGCGGTGACGGAACGCTGCTCTCTCTGGTACGCAGATCCTACGGTTATCACAAACCGACTGTGGGTATCAATGCCGGTACTTTGGGTTTTCTTGCCGATGTGACCATCGACGAAGTCGATAACTTTTTAGACTACCTTCTTTCCGGTGAGTACCGTATTGATGACAGAATGATGATCGAAGGGTATTTGAAAAAAGCGAACGGAGAGCAGGAAAAATTCATTGCTTTTAACGATGTGGTGATCACCAGTCCTCAACCCTCAAAAATGGTACAGGTCAATGCTTCTATTTCGGGAGAGCGCTTCAATGCCTACCGCGGTGACGGACTCATTATCTCTACGCCTACAGGCTCAACTGCCTACAACCTTGCTGCGGGAGGTCCTGTGGTCTATCCTTTGACAAAAGCGTTCATCGTGACGCCTATCTCTTCCCATGCTTTGGGGAACCAGAGACCTCTGGTCGTGCCTGCAGACTTCAGTATTGAACTGGACACGGAGAAATATGAAGCCATTGCCACCATTGACGGGCAGGAGGTCTATCCGCTTGAAGAGGGTGATGTGCTCTATATAGAAGGCGCCAAAAAAGGGGCAAAACTTTTGCATAAAAAAGAGAGAGATTATTTTTCTGTCCTCAGAGAAAAACTCCACTGGGGTGACAGACTTTGATAGAACGACTCTATTTTCGTGACCTAGTCACTTTTAAAGAAGTGGAACTGGAATTCGATCAGGGACTGGTCGTTTTCAGCGGACCAAGCGGTGCCGGAAAATCAGTCCTGATGTCTGCTATTCTTACCGCCTTCGGCTACAGTACCAAAGGGGCTGCGTCACTCTGTGAAGTCAATTTGACCAAGCCGGCAAAACTGAGTACGGAAGCCTATGTCCTGGAAGATGATCTGACCGTCAAAACCCTTAAGAAAGAGAAACTGCGTTACTTCATAGCGGGACAGAATATTTCTAAAAAAGTCCTGGCTGACATGTTTTCCCCCTATGTCAAATACCTCTCTGTGAGAGACCGTGGCGGCTTTGAATCAGAGACCCTTATCGGCATGCTTGACGGAGCATTGCTTGCCAAAGACAAGATGTATAAAAAGTCTTTAAAAGAGTATAAAAAGCGTTTTGCCAACTATCGTTTAAAGGCACAACAGTTAGAAAAGATAAAAGAAGATGAATCAAGACTGGCAGAGCGCATAGAGTTTGCCAGATATGAAGTGGAAAAGATCAACACGCTTAACCCCCAGGCGGGAGAAGAGGAGGAGTTGCTGACCATAAAGCAGCAGCTTTCACGCATAGACAAGGTCAAAGATGCGCTGCAGAGCGCCAGTGGGATCTTTCATTACGAAGCGCATGTGGAAGAGGTTTACAGGCTGCTCGATAAAGATGCTTCTCTCTTTTCAGATATGATGAATCAGCTTCGTGCAGATTTTGAAGAGAGTGAGAATCTTGCCGATACTTTGGCAGAAGTCGATGTGGAAGAGGTTCTTGACAGACTCTCCGACCTGATGACACTGAAGAACCGCTACGGTTCCATTGAAGAGGCTTTGGCTTACAGAGATGAAAAGCTCAAAGAGTTGGCAGGCTACAAGAACATTGCACAGGACAAAAGTATGCTGGAGTCTTTTTTGCAGATAGAGTATTCAGAGTTGAACATTATCGCGTCCCGTCTTTCTCAGCGTCGCCAGCAGGAGGCAAAAAAGCTTGAAGTACTTTTAAAAGGGTATCTGGAGACACTTAAACTGCCTGCATTGACTTTTATGTTCGGACAGGGGGCTTTAGAGGCAGACGGACTGGACCGTGTAGAGGTGACACTGGGGTCATCGACAACCGACACACTCAGCGGCGGAGAGTTTAACCGTGTGCGTCTGGCACTGATGGCAGCGACCATTCCCAAAGAAGCGGAGCGACAGGGTATTCTTATTTTGGATGAGATAGATGCCAACGTGAGCGGTGATGAATCTATTGCGATCGCCGAGATGATCGCCATGCTCTCTTCTGCCTACCAGATCTTCGCTATTTCCCATCAACCGCATCTGTCTGCAAAGGCACAACAGCACATTGTGGTCACAAAAACCGGAGAGGTAAGTAAAGCTGAAGTTTTGGAAGATGAGGGAAGGGTACAGGAGATCGCAAGGATCATTGCGGGAGAGAACCCCACTTCCCAGGCATTGGAGTTCGCAAAAAAATTACGTTCTGTCTAAAGATCTCTCAGGCGTTGTACTGTTTTTTAAGTTCTGCATAAGAGCGTTCCAAATGTTCGAAATAGGCAGAAAGTATCTCCGGGTCATTGCCTGTTTTGATATAGGCATTGAAGTCAGCAATAAGGTCAGCGATACCGCCGGTCCCTATGTTGCTTGATGACCCTTTGATATCATGGGTAATGTGATCC
Source organism: Sulfurovum sp. (assembly GCA_027071315.1). Taxonomy (GTDB): domain Bacteria; phylum Campylobacterota; class Campylobacteria; order Campylobacterales; family Sulfurovaceae; genus Sulfurovum. The sequence goes on along the minus strand of JALSUP010000013.1, from coordinate 12,403 downwards.
ATGGCTGTCATGTCATGACTCTCCATAGCCGCTTTAAGCTCTATTATTTGTGTTTCGATCAGCGGGATGAGCTCTAAAACAAATTCCTGTGCTTCTGCTTCGGGAAAGCCCATCTCAACAAGACGGTTATGACTGAATGCCTGATACTCATACTTTGGAAGTTTGACAGTCTCTTTCTCGTGTAAGGCTTCCGTCTGTTTTTTTGCTTCAGTAAATTTTTTCTCTATGGCTTCTTTGCTTAACCCTATAGGAAGACTTTCTGCCTCTTTTGTGTTTTCAGAATCAGTTTCAGGCCCGGTTTTGGGAAGGGTGGTTTTCCTTTTTACAGGGCGGGCGCTTCTCTTCTCTTTGGGCTTCTGATGTGCTTCTCTCTCTTGTTGATATTTTTTTTCATTTTTATACTCACGGTATATGATGAACGCAAGAATAAGAAGAAAGATGATAATAATACTTAATGCAAACATGCCTTCTCCAAAAATCGATTTACTAAACTATATCTTATTTCATATTATAATCATGTTTATAGAGGATGAAAGCGTAGAAAATTTGCTATAATTTCTTATATATTAACAATTTGGATAAAAATATGATCATAGACACACATTGTCATCTTGATGATGCACGCTACAACGATGACCTGGATACTGTACTGGAAAATGCAAAACAGAAGGGTGTGGAGAAGTTCATCATTCCCGGAGCAGACCCTGAAAGTCTGGAAAGAGCCGTGGAAATTGCAGAGCAGTATGCCGATGTCTATTTTGCCGTGGGGGTACACCCTTATGATGCCAAGAACTATGACAGAGCCTATTTGGAAAAGTTTGTGCAGCATGAAAAGTGTGTGGCCATAGGCGAATGCGGTCTGGACTATTTCAGACTGCCGGAAACACAGGAAGAGGTAGAGGCTGAAAAACGTTTGCAGAAAGAGGTCTTTATCGACCAGATAGAGTGGGCTAAAGCACTTAAAAAACCTCTGATCGTCCATATTCGTGAATCGAGTGCGGACTGTCTTGAGATCTTGGAGACGTATGCCGGAGAAGAGGGCGGTGTCCTGCACTGCTATAATGCCGATGAATCTTTACTGAAACTCGCGGAGAAAAACTTCTACTATGGCATAGGCGGTGTACTGACCTTTAAAAATGCACGTAAACTCATCAATGTCTACCCTAAAATACCCCAGGAAAAACTGCTCATAGAGACAGATGCCCCTTACCTGACGCCGCACCCTCACAGAGGAGAGCGTAACGAACCCGCTTTTACAACCATTGTGGCTGACAAAATGTGTGAACTCAGTGAAATGTCCCGCTGTGAAATGGAAACACTCACATCACTCAATGCTGCAAGACTTTTCAGGATTTAAGTGTCATGATGCAGAAAAAAAGAGTGGTTTTTATACTGATAATGCTATGGTTTCCTTTGACACTTATTTCTGCCTCACTCACAGAGAAATACCCCTCTTACAGCTATGTCTTCTCTGAATTCGGTGTAGATGAATCTTACATTTATGACAGTAGCTTTGTCACCTTTGTGAATCACAATGAAAAGAAGTTACGTAAGTTTCATAAACGTGTCATAGAGAGAGGAGAGGTGCTGCTTCCTCTCATGCGTAATCATCTGATAGACAATGACCTCTCCGATCTGCTTGTGTATATTTCTATGATAGAGTCAGGTTTAAATACCAACATTGTCTCCCACAAAAAAGCTGTTGGTCTTTGGCAGTTCATGCCCATTACTGCAAAGTACTATAAGTTAGAAGTCTGCAATGGTTTTGACGAACGCTGTGATCCTGACTCTTCAACGAAAGCGGCTATGAAATACCTGGGTAGACTGCACAAAGAGTTTGGGCAATGGTATCTGGCTGTCATGGCGTACAACTGTGGAGAAGGACGTTTGCGAAAAGCCATTAAAAAGGCAGGAAGTAGCGACTTGAGCATTTTGCTGAGCCCTTATGAAAAGTACCTGCCTAAAGAGACAAGAGCTTACATAAAAAAAATCTTACTTATCGCGATGATTGGTGAAAATGAAATATTGGACTTTCAAAGCCAAAGTGCCAGCACCATGAAAGTCGATGTCGATGCAGGTACAAAACTGGCAGACATTGCCAAAATGCTGGAGATGAAACTTTCTGTTTTGAAGCGTTATAACAGACAGTACAAAAATGGGCGTGTCCCACTTAAGAAAAAAAGCTACTCACTTATGATACCAGAAGAGAAGATGGTACTTTTTTATATGAAGTATGAGCCAAAAGTAGAAGAAAAGGTCATTAAACCTCATTTTATTTCGCATTATGTTGTGATGGGTGACACGCTTGATTCACTTGCCAAAAAGTACAATACCGATGCAGAAGAGATCAAAATAGCCAATAAACTGGAAGATGATTTTTTAACACTCGATATGTTTTTGCTTATTCCTGTGACAGAAGATTTGTTTGAAAGCTTACTGAACGAGTAGGAAGAGTGAGCATAGGTTATAGAACATATGTAAAAATATGCTTGGTACTATGTTTTTGTACTGCTCTTTAAAATACCCAAAGAGTAGAGAGGGTATGAAGACCAACAGTGCCCAAAGCGGTGCATGGTATATGAAGTGCAGGGCAACAAAAAGAAGTGATGTCAGTATGTTTGCAAGGCTGATGCTGTGAAAGTAGAGCGATCTCTCTTTTGTCTTTAGTGCAATATACTCTTGTATCATGCCACGAAAAATGAGTTCTTCTACGATGGGGTAGAAAATGAGTAGTAAAAAGAGTGCTTCTTTGTCGTGAAAGAGTGTATCCAGGTTTACCTGTTGGGTTTGAAAAAGAGATGTATAGAGGAGAACAAAGAGTGGAGCAGCCAAGATAGCTGCTCCGTAGTGAAGGGTTGTTTTATTCAAAACGTCCCTGGTTTAGCGTAAAAATTTACGTCTGAACGGATAGAGCATACCCAATGCCATCATCATAAGGAACATGAAGTCAAAACTCTTACCATTAGGGTTGGAAGTACAACCTCCACCACCTGAGCTTGCTGTGTTTCCGTCTGAATCAGTTGGTATATCTGTACCCGGATCTGTCGGATCAGTCGGTGTCACACCTGAAGGTAGTGAAGTCTGGTCAGCTGCTACATGCGGTCTGATACGGATAATGAATTGATTGCCCAGAGCAGCGTTGTTCCCAACTTCAACAATGTAGTTGATACCCAGGTTAAGTACATCTTCTACGATCTCTTTTGAATAAAGAGAGTCTTTTTCGTCGAGCAATGCATTAACTTCTGCTTCAGTCATAGTTGCCCATCCGCTAGCTTTACCTTTGTACCAACCCTCTGTGCCATTGGCGAAGGGGTCTCCGTAAAAGGCTATCAGGTCAGCATCGGTCTCCGGGTTATCGTCTGCATCGTAAAAAAGACCCATTGGTGCATTACTTGAAGGCAACCAGTTTCCAAAAAGTGCCTGATAATTTCCTCCCTGCATGTCTCCGACATAAGAGAGACTCTGTTTGTCCGCAGCTAAAGTAACCGGATAGTACGCTCTGACATCATCAAAAAAACCTGGGATCGGGAAGTGGTCATCGACCGGTCCCCAGAGTCCGTGTGAAAAGTTTGATAGATCTTCCGTATCCCAAATATCAGAACCTCCGTCACCTTCGCCAAGACCAATGGAGAGTGTTAATTCTGCATTTTTGTTACCTGACGCATCCAATACCTCTACAGAATACCCGTCAAGTCTTTTTCCTGTGTAGTTGTCGATCTTTTGGAGAACCTGGTATCTGAGAGTAGATCCATCTCCATCTACAAGATTGAAAACAAGGTCAATGGCTTTTCCGTAACTCCCATTGGCTACACCGTCAATAGATGCCGGGTTCATATAGATCTTGAAACGCTTATGCGTCTGGAAGTCACTCGAACAGATGACCGGTGAAGGAGCAGAAGGAGCAACTGTATCAAGATAAGCAGAAGCAAGATAAGAGGTATTCATAATACAGTTTTCAGGTTTTCCATGTGCTACTTTTGCATCGCCATTAATGATTTTTACACCAGAAGGTTCACCCACCGGCCAGTCTTTACCGTGTAAATTGGCAATGATCGTACCTGTAGAACGGTCTTTAATGTCTGAGACAAAAGACATTTTTTCGCCCATACCGGTATAGTAACCTGTAGAGGTATTGAAGTAGCCCAATGTAGGGGTGTCATAATCTGAAGTCTTGACGATCCTTACATTGACATTGTCAAAATTCCATCCGCCAAAACCATACTGATAGTTTTTTGTCCATGACGGGTTTTGCGGGTCACCGGCATTGGTGATGATCTTTCCTGCGTAAGCACTCGACCCCAATAGCATTGCTGTAACGAGACTTAATCCAAATACTTTGTTTCTCTTCATCTTTTGATCCTTTTTTAATTAATTCTAATATTATTGTAGTATAAAATTATTTTATATACATCACCTTTTAGGGTGACATATGTTTTATTCTAGAATGGCAGGGTCAGTGTCGCCATAAAGTTTTGATAATCTTCCACTCTTGTCAGTGTCGGCTTCATCCATGCATACTCTACAGCAAGTTTCATAGGCACGACCAGTGTGAATCCGTAGTCAAGTCCCAGACCGATGGCATAGTCAATACTTTTTACATTGATCTTTTCTGCTTGCCAGGACGCGTTTGAACCGTTACGGTTGTCTTTTCTGTATTCATTCTGATCATTATAGTGCATATAAGATGCTTTGGCAATGATGGCCTCCGTGACACTGACCGCACCCTCAACTGAAAAACCTTCATCATAACGGCTTTCTGTATCGAGTTCATCTACATCGGAATTGATACCTGAGTACTCAAGATCATTTTTAAAGACATAAGAGGCAGCAAGTGTCACTTCCCGTTCCATCACAGAACCTTCCAGCTGGAAGTCAATACCGTAAGTCTCTCTTTTTATGCTCAACGGTGCCGTGTCGGCAACAATGTCTCCGCCTTTCATAATGAAACCGCCGAAGATAAAGTTGAAATCACTGTACATATATTCATAGGCAATTCTTGCAAACGGAATAAGGTTGTCACCTATGTCATAGATAGCACCATCTTGAGCCGGAGCATACATACCTGCGGTCACAAAGAAGTGGTCCTCTTCATTGAAAAGACCGTCCCTGTCATAATAGACCTGCAAGCCTGTTGCGGCCTGTGCGCCGATCTTCTGTTTTTGTACGGTATTGTTATAGATCTTCATATCGAACATTCTCAAAGGTTTGTAAAGTCCTGTGTTGTAGAACTCCATACCGGAGAATGGTCCGAGGGACTGTGTAGAGAAGAAGACGGCACCTAAATAACTCTGGTCATCCATAGGGCGAGCATAGACGGCTTTTCCTTCAATGGATTCACCCTCTTCTTTTCTGTACCCAACTTTAACAATGGCTCCGACATTTTCTGCCACACGTCCACCCAGATAAATAGTTGCCATACGGATAGGGGAGAACTCACCCTCGTTGGTGGAGCCTTCGCTTTCGTCGATCTCTCCTTTTCCGTTTGGTTTGTCATAGGTTCTGTTGTATTTTGACTTGATGAGCATAGAGGGGTTGATGTCCATATTGGAGACGAACCCGTCTGTGGTATTCATATCTGAAACTCTTTGACTGATGGTCATACCTGAAGCGGCAAATTTTCTACCGAACTTGTTTAGTCTCGGCATTTGCTGTGTGTGACAGCCCGCACAATCAACGCCTGTCTGTGTAGCGAACATTGGCATAGCCTGTACGCCCTGGGTCAATCCTCCAATAGCGACTGCACTTGCAAGTGCAATACGCGATCCTTTTAATATTTTCATTGTTTCCCCTTGTTTTTAGTAATGTTGTGTTACTTATGACATATTATAGCATTAAAAAAACATAAATATATCACCTTTTAGTGTGATAAACGGCAGTTATTGCTGTATACTTCTATATATGTAACAAATAACCCCTGATAGGATAAAAGAATAAAGAGATGATAAATATACATGACCAGGAGATACTGCAGAAGATCATTGAATTTCAGTCCTGCATTATTGAGGGGAAGACGATCAAAAGTATTTTGCATAAGAACAAAGACTTTTTTCTCTCCAAATCCAATGCCGATGTCATTACCCTCTATATGCATGAACACGGCAATGTCAACCCTGAGTATATTCTGGAACAGGGCAGAGACTTTGAACGTCTTATCAATGAGTATGTATTCAGTAAAAAAAACTTTAAGTGGGAAAAATTTGTTCAAAACTGTAATGAGTATTTCGCTTCGGGCCTGAGTCATGAAAGGGTGACGGAACTTTACCAGATATTTAAAGGCTTCATGAGCAAAAAAAATGCCGTTGCTTTCAGTAAAAAACTGAACATCAAGTCAGCGGTGATCATGCCGGTACATGCATTTGGCGACAAGGAGATCATGGGGTACTGCTGTTTTGTTTTTAGAACGGATGCAGAACCGGAACTTGAAGCGCTCAGAGCCATGAACATCCTTTTTCAGACAATTATGCGCCCGCTCTATGACAAAAAGTACAATACCATCTACAGTAAATGCATCAGAATAGATGAAAATATGAATTTTCTGACAGAAAAAGAGAAAACGATCATGAAAAAAGTGCTGTCCGGAAAATCGTATGCGGAGATCGCTGAGTTGACGAACATTTCCATGAACACGCTCAAGACACATATGAAGAATATATTTAACAAATATGCTGTAACATCTAAAATAGAACTTTTCAACAAATTTCATATTTCTGTGAAGTAAGCGTTGAATATTTGTGATTTTATGGTTATAATTAAAAAAAGAAACAAGAAGGAACAGGTATGACAATCGTTAAAATACTCCTGCCGGTACTTATGGTAAGCTCTTTGTACTCCGCTTCGGGAAGTACACTCTATAAACAAAAGTGTAAAAGCTGTCACGGTGCCAAAGCAGAAAAAAAAGCCATGCATAAATCAAAAGTGATCAGAGGGATGTCCGTCGCTTCTATTGAAAAACAAATGCACGACTACGCTTCGGGTAAAAGAAAAGCCATGAGTTTTGTGGTAAAAGTCAAGCAGGATTTCGTTAAACACCACAGCAGACAAGAGCTTCGGGCACTTGCCACCTACATTCACTCTCTCTAAAAAACGTAGTTCAAAGACCTCTCCTTCCCCTGTGGCAGGTCTTCTTTCTCCCCAATATTCATACTTAATTCACACTTCTGTCCTATACTGAGCTTGTTAAACAATTCATTACAAAGGATTACCAATGAGTAATAGTATAAAAAGTCGTAGAAATTTCTTCTCCAAAATGTTTGCTGCCGGTTTAAGCGGGACAGCATTATTGTCAACTGCAGCGTATGCAAAAGGCGGAAAAGAGAGTGTAACACTTACTGAAGATCAGAAAGATGAACTCTTTTTCATTTATGAAGAAGAAAAACTGGCACGTGATGTCTATATTACTTTAGGTAAACTTTACCCGGATGAAAATACCTTTGCGAGTATTCAACTTTCAGAGCAGAGACACATCGATGCGGCACAGGGACTGTGTGAAAAGTACGCTATTGATATTTCAGAAGTGAAAGAAGATGAGGTAGGGTATTTTGTGACACCTGTTTTACAGTCACTTTATGATGACCTGGTAGCACAGGGTACAGAGACACTTTATGATGCACTGGGCGTCGGTGTTTATATTGAAGAGTTGGATATTGGTGACTTGACAGACATTATAGAAGAAACAGGTATGCCGTCGGATGTGGTGAACGTCTATGAAAACCTGAGAGAAGGTTCTTACAATCACCTGGAAGCCTTTCAGGGCGCACTGAGCAGAGAGACTGCCTAAAAAAAGGAGATGTCATGACGTACAGAAGTATTACCCAAAGCCTGCACACTTCCCCGGTAGAGCTGGTCATAGATTATTATGATGCCTATGTCAAAAGAGATTTGAGTACGTTGAAAAAAGTGATGACCGCAAGATCGTATGCTATGACACTTCAGGCACTGGGCCTGAAACTTTCCTTCAGAGATGCCGACTTTAAAAGTCTGTTGGCAAAGGCAGAAGGGGATGAAAATGCCCTTCTGCATGTTGAAAAGCGTTTGATGGAGGAGGAAGCAGTGGTCAAAAAACTTCCTTCTATTGTGATTCAGACAGTAGCAGACAATGGTACAAAACGAAAGATCGTGCACTATACGGAAAACGGTAAAGCCAAAAAACTCTACTTTTCCAAGGAAGAAGAAGGCTGGAAGATCAACTACCTTGCCGGACGCAGAGCAGACTGACCTTTTTGCCAGTAGAGTCTGAATTCACTTCCCCTGTTGATCTCAGAATCCAATGAGATTCCAATACCATGTTCTTTGCACAGGGTATTGACAATATCGAGTCCTACACCAAAACCGTTACTGGTTTTAAACCGTTTAAATATCTCTTTCTGATCTTCTTTCGCGATGCCTACACCATGGTCTTTGACCGATAAAAACTTTTGATTGAGTACCACTTCAACGGCACCATTCTGTTTGGAAAACTTAATAGCATTGGAGAGTAGGTTGTCAATGATCAAAATGAGTTTTCTCTGGTCTATATCAATGACGACATCACTCACTTCTGTACTGACGGTCAAGCCTTTAAAGCGAATGAAGGTATCGAAATACTTCACTCTTTCAAGGAGTATCTCCTTGACATTAAGTGCACTCTTTTTATACACGATATGCTCATGGAATGAGATGTAGGTGAGGTCGCTGTAGAGATTGGAAAGTGTTTTGGTTGCAATTTCAATGCGGTCCAGAGAGCGTAACTGTCTGGTGTTGAGTTCCTTTTTGTCAAAGTGTTCATAGGTCATTAGAATGGTACTGATGGGAGTGTTCATCTCATGTGTCGTATTTTTGATGAAGGTTTTGAGTGAGGCAATGAGATTGTTAATAGGGTAGAGCATCACTTTGGCCAAAAGTATGGCAATGAAGAAAAGAAAGAGTGCCGCATAAAAACTTGTGTAACGCATTTGTGAAACCACTGCGTCAAGTTTCTTCTGGTCTAACGGTTTTCGTATGACAATATATTTGACCCCCAGATACTGTTTATAAAGAGATTTCACCAGATAATAATAATTGCCTTTAGGGTAAAAAAAAGTGAGAAAGTCAATAGAACTGTCTTTAAATGTAGAGGCGATCAGCTTTTCGCTCTGGTCATAGAGTGCAATATCGTAGCCATCTTCAGCAAACACAAACTCTTCGCTGTTGGTATTGTGGTAAAACTCCAGTTTGGCATTGATCTCTTCGGCTTTGTAGCGCATGGAAATACGCATCTGCTCAATAATGTTGTCTTTTTGGTCCTGGTAGTAAAAGTACCCGATGATGCCTGCCAAAATGGCAATGGAACCCAGGTAGATGATGAGAAAGAAGAGTAAACTTTTGGTGACTGCTTTCATGTGCTGCTTTCACGCATTTCAAATTTGTATCCGCTTCCTCTGATATTGTGGATGAGGTCCTGACCCAGGCTCTTTCTCAGGTTTTTAATGTGTGCTCTGAGAGATTCAGGGGAAGGGGTTTCGTCAAAGTCCCAGAGTACGGAGTAGAGTGTTTCAAAAGTGACAAGTTCATTCGGGTGTTGTAAAAAGTACTTGAGTGCTTTGAGCTCTTTAAGCGGCAGCGTAATGGAAGTGTCACCCTGCATAAGCAACTCTTTGTCTATGTCAAAGGCTAAGTCCTTGGCAATGTCTATGGTGTTTGAATGGCTCTGTGCATAGTAACGTTTATGAATATTGTTTATGCGTATAAGCAGTTCTGCCAGGGCAAAAGGTTTTTTAATGTAGTCATCTGCACCACTCTCAAAACCGGCTGAAACATCTTCAATATCGTTGAGAGAGGTAATGAATACAGCAGGGGTCTTGTCTCCTCCGTCACGCAGCATTTTAAGCAGGTCAAAGCCTTTAATAGCGGGTACATTGACATCGAGCAGGTAGAGGTCATAGTGCTTTTCATAAGCAATATCGAGTGCTTCCTGACCGTCATAGACAAGGTCAACGTCATTGCCTTCATCCTGGAGGTACTCTAAAATAATGTCTGAGAGTGCCAAGTCATCTTCAAGTAATAAAATTTTCATTTACAGATCCTTTAATGATCCGTATTATTATAACATAGTATGAACAGAGTGTGAATTACCGTGACTTTACACTAATTTCACAGTTTTAGTATATAATAAAAGAAAAAGAGGAGTTTACGTATGAAAAAGATATGTGTTTTGTTTCTGCTTATACTGTTGAGCTCCTCTCTACAGGCAAAAGAGAAGGCTGCGAAGTCGCATGTGCAAAAGAGCAAGAAGAGCAAGCATAAAAAACAGTATTATTTTACCTTTGTCGATAAATATGCAGAAATTGAAAAGAAGCAGAAAGAAGAGCAGTTCAATTACAAAAACCAGTCACGCTTTAAATTCAGGTTCCAGTCCAGTCTTGCCGAAGGAAATAATGTAGCAAACCCCGGAGGCGGTGCCGGTTCAGGCGGCGGCAACATGGGTGCAGGTGCTGTTGGCGGAGCCGGAGGTGCAGGAAATGGTGTGGGAAGACAGAGTGGTGGAGGCAAAGGGCGCTAAGTTTTAGGGCACCTATTATTAGAGCTTCCCTTTACCTTTCTCTTCATACTTTTTTCACACTCTTTCTCTATACTTTGGGTGTAAGTAACAAAAGTGTACGACCTGCACAGACGTTACAAAATACCTAAAGGATACAACATGAAAAAAACATTTTTAACCCTGGGTGCTTTGGCACTTTTACTCTCAGCTCCTGTGATGGCAGACAGTCTTCAAGACCATTTGGAAATGGGAAAAAAGTTGCAGCAACAGCAAAGACTTAGAGATGGTTCTGGAAGTGGTATGAAAAACCAACACAAATACCAGCATCAAAATCAGTATCAGAACAAAAATAGCTATGCGGGAAGTCAGGCTTCAGGAGCCGGTGCGGGTATGAGATCCGGCGGCGGTGGCGGCAGAGGCGGTAAAGGCCGCTAGGCACAAGCTGAAATAAAGACAAATAAAGCGATAATATCTACCAAAAACGGGGCATTATGGCTATTAGAGCCCCTGTTTTACGGCTTTATGGAAGAATTTTTTCTATTGATTTTATAGACTTTCTCTCAAATGAATGAAGGCATCATTTGAGGAATAATGACTTTAGGTTCTGATTTTGGAATTGGGAGGGTATTTTTAGAGGTGCCCTTAAAAAATAAAAATATTTTTAATTACCTCTCGCCAACGTCGTACGAATCTGCTTAGGCATATAATATTTAAACTGCTTAGGTTGTATGAAAAAGTCTATCGCCCCACACTCCTCTTTAATCTCACTCCATGAATCAATATCAAGATGTATTGCCAACACACCCAAGGTAGGCAGTTTTGGAAAGTTATCTTTAACAAGGAAGTTAGCAAACTCTGTCAGTTCAGGGTTATGTCCTACAAGGAAGATAGTCTCATAACTATCATCTTGCAGTGTCAGTACATTCATCAATGTTTCAGGACGAGAGTTATAGAGCTCTTCCATATAATGAATACGTCCTTCATACCCTATCTTCTTTCCCAGTTGGTCTGCTGTGGTTTGAGCACGAAGCGCAAGGCTGGATATCATCAAGTCTGGTTTAAGTTGTTGTAGAGACATATAAGAGCTAATGGTATCGAGGTCTTTGTGTCCTCTTTTTTTGAGTCCTCGTTCAAAGTCACTCAGTGTTCCATCACTCCAGTCTGATTTTGCATGGCGAATAAGATATAGTGTTTTGATAATAGACTCCTTAAGATAAATACTCAAACAAATCCACCCCAAGGTGGACTTTATTGAAGACTTTCAAAAATACTATAGTTCACCCATAGCTTTAGACATACTCTGTACAGTTTTTTCCATAATCATTTTTCCAAGTGCTACATTTCCATCATCTCTGAAGATAGCAAAGGTAGTGAGTTTAGAGAAGTTGTCTCCACCTGCATCACCTGAAGAGTTTACAAGAAACACATGTCCATCTTCTGTTCTTGCTTCTACCAAAGAAGCTTCTGCAAATCCCACATCCAAAGAGGACTCAGAGATCATTCTAAATGCATCATTGAAGATACTTGCAGAGTAAGCAATATCTACAGAAGTATTCTCTTCATCCATATAGAGTGTTTCACCAGAGAAGTTCAAGACTGCTGAACCAAGGTACCCATTGACTGAGCGTAGTTTTTTCATAGATTGTTCAAATTCGATCATACTTTATCCTTTTTAACTATTTTGTATTTTTTGCATAGCATCATTAAAGGTATCTAGTGATGCACCATTGTCTTTGAGAAACGCTTCTAAAATAGGCAAAGAAGCATCCATGCCACCACTCTGTTCTGCTGCAAGCAACTCTTTATAGAGAGGTTCTATCACTGCTCTAGCACCTGAAGACATACCTTTTCTGGTTGAGACGTAGTTTCTAAATGAACCATCTGGATTGGTGGCTACTCTTACATGGG
>JALSUP010000012.1 GCA_027071315.1 Sulfurovum sp. | reverse complement strand
TGTTCCGGGGTATAGGTTTGTCCTTTTTTTCTTGCCATCTTATTCTCCTAAAATTCTTCTATATTATAGCTATTTTAGGAAATAAATCTTCACTAAAAATTGTCCGGATTTTTCAGGGCATTATCGTTTGAACCAAGTCCTGATCATCTCTTACGTGTAAGTGTAGGGTATGCATTTAAAAGGGCAAGACTGAAATATGCTTATTTGGTATTGCGCGGGAAAGATCTTGAGACAAAAGAGACAACATCTGAATTGAGAGAAAAACAGTTTGCCATCTTCAAAGCTGCGCAAACGAAGAGTTTAAATCTTCAAAACTGGCATGACTTCCTAAAGATTATTCTCAATGCAGGCTACAAGCGTAGTAACATGATTGTGTCTCAAACAGCAATTTTGTATACTTATGTGTTTTATCTTATTGGAAAATATGACTATAAAGTTGAGAGTAATAAATTGCGGACAATACTTTCAAAGTGGTTCTTTATGGCGACACTTACCTATCGTTATTCAAGTTCTGCAGAAACACAGATGGAACAAGACTTAGCCAATTTACGTTCTTTGGCAACAGCCGATGAATTTGTAGCTCACTTAGAAGAGATAATTAAAGGGGTGTTAACCAATGATTACTGGAAGATTACCTTGCCTCAGGAACTTATTACTTCTTCCTCCTCGTCTCCAATTTGGAAAGCCTATACTGCTTCACTGGTTTTATTGAAAGCAAATGTCTTATTTTCTTCACTCTCTGTCAGTGATCTTCTTGACCCTACAAAAGATGCGAACAAGTCCGCATTGGAAAAACACCATCTTTTCCCTAAAAAATACCTTGAAACTATAGGCATTAAAGATGACAGAGACCGTAATCAGATTGCAAATTTTGCTTATGTTGAATGGAGAGACAATCTTGATATTTCAGATGATGCACCACGTGAATACTTGGGTGTTTATCTTGATGCATTGAGTAATGAAGAGAGAAAAGAGATGTATTACTACCATGCATTGCCGGATGGTTGGGAAACATTAGGGAACCTCTAAAAATACTTCTCCAGCCTTCCTGTTTTATCAGTTTTCAATTTAAAAAAATTATAGCGCCAATATTCCCGATAAAATAGTTATTTTTCCATATTTTTCTTCCATAATTGCTCAT
>JALSUP010000011.1 GCA_027071315.1 Sulfurovum sp. | reverse complement strand
TACAAGAATTTGAGTTTAATAATAACCATTATTATGAATTAGTATATGACACCTCAAAGAAAGTTTAACAAAACATAGGAGCGAATAAGTAGCCTAGCGGCGACTTATTCGCTCTATTCGACCGTTAAACAGGAAAGTGAATGAAAACATTTTTTACACAATATGAAAATGAAATCAATAAGTTTATAGATTTTACAACTAAAATTAAAGATACAAGTGAATATTCATTGTATAGTTTAGACCTTTGTTCAGATTTTCTTCAAGAAATCCTCAAAACAAAAGGTTCACCATTTAAATTTGACGAAGTATGCAAGTACAATTTAAAACACATTGGAGATTCTTTTATAAATGATATTAATGCTACTTCATACGATAAAGACACTTATGAAAATGTACTAATTTTTCTTATAAGAATTGCCAAGGAATATGAATTAAGTAGTAACTTTAATCTAACAAAGAATGGAACTAAACTATTACAAAAGTATAAAGAAGCATCAGAAAAATACTCTGAGGGTTTTAACAATCAAATTTATTTTATTTGGAATATAATGCCTTTTCAAATTTCTGATTTTAAAAATAGTTTAAAATTTGACACTATTAAAACAAATTTTAAGAATGATATTAAATCAATTTTAGATGAAGAACTACCAAAGGAAAAAGAAGAAATTAATAACTTGAAAAGTTTTATTGAAAAATCAAAAAAACAATTAAAAGATTATAAGCAAGAATTTAGTTTCATAAATTGTAATCATTCAGCACCCAACTCCACAAGGGATATAAGGTTTACCCTTCAAGACATTGCTTAATTCCTCCAGAACAGAACGGTTATTCTTTTTAACTGTAGAGATATAGCCTCTGATTCTAGCAAAGATCTCACCACCTTTAAAACTTGCGAATGTACCAGATATTTTCTCTTTTACTTTGATCATTCTCAAATCCCGTTCAGCAAGGTTGTTTGTAAATGGTACAGTAAAGTCGGTACAGAAACGCAGCACTTCTTCTTTATACTTTACAAATCGTAATCATTCAGCACCCAACTCCACAAGGGATATAAGGTTTACCCTTCAAGACATTGCTTAATTCCTCCAGAACAGAACGGTTATTCTTTTTAACTGTAGAGATATAGCCTCTGATTCTAGCA
>JALSUP010000010.1 GCA_027071315.1 Sulfurovum sp. | reverse complement strand
AGGCTTTAAAAGAGTGGAAAAAGCTTGACCATAGTATTAAGCTACAATTTCATAAAAAGCTTAAAGAGAGGCTTGTAACACCTCGTGTACCACATTCTAAATTGAGTGGCTATCAAAATGTATATAAGATAAAGCTACGAAGTTCTGGATTTAGACTTGCGTATGAGGTGATAGATGAGAAGATTGTTGTGATGGTTCTGTCTGTAGGTAAAAGAGAAGATAATGCTGTCTATAGTGAGATTAAAAAGAGAATGGGTAAATAATTTGAATTGTATTTTATTACCCAAAAATATTAAAACCATTAGCGATAAAGAGCAAGTTAGACACATTAAAGAGGTACTTAAATCTAAGGTGGGTGATAGTTTAACTATCGGGGAGATGGGTGGCAACTTAGGTAAGGCTACTATTGCCCAGATCAATCACAATGAAGTACTCCTAAGAGATATTACACTGGATAAAAAACCACCAGCCAAACTTGACTTAACTGTTGTCCTTGCTTTGCCTCGTCCAAAAGTGCTGCGTAGATTGATCATGGATATGGCATCTCTTGGTGTGAACAGACTGATTATTGTAAACGCTTACCGTACACAAAAAAGTTACTGGCAAAGCCCACTGCTCAACCGTATAGACGAGTTTGTTTTTGAAGGCTTACAACAAGCCATAGATACAGTGCCACTAAAGGTTGAGTTGAAAAAACGTTTTAAGCCATTTGTTGAAGATGAATTTCCTGCTTTACTGGTAGATAAAGAGGGGAATGAAGGGGAAGTTAATGCAGTGATCGCGCATCCTTACGCTTCACGATCCTGGAAAACCTATCTTGATGGTCTTAAGTGCAAGACAAGCAATCAAAACACTATGCCAAAGGTGCTGTGTATTGGCGCAGAAGGCGGTTGGATAGACTATGAAGTTGACCTGCTTTGCAAACACGGTTGTACCGCTGTCAGTTTGGGAGAGAGGATCCTGCGAACTGAGACTGTGGTGAATGTGTTACTGGGGCATTGGTTAAATGACAGTGAATAACATATATGCTGGGATTTAGATGATTTTATTCTGCTCTTGTGGGCTTTAACAGATCTTTTTTCAATCTTTCAAAACCCTCTTCTACATCATCTTCATCTACATTTGAGTAAAGATCACGATAGTA
>JALSUP010000009.1 GCA_027071315.1 Sulfurovum sp. | reverse complement strand
ACAACCATTTTAACACATTTGTAGAAGCTAAAAGCTTGCACTAAGCACATCGTTTCGGACTGGCGTGTTTGAGACAATAAACTTCTGTTTAAAATTTTGCATTATAATAGGCCTTATTACCGCATCACCCCAATACCCTTTGCAAGGACCATGCTGTGTCAACATCTACGTTACTTATCTATATCTTTTTCGGCTCTGCTGCATTGGCCTACATGATGTATGGGAAATTCCAGAGGAAGGCTGTCGCCCTGTTATCCGGCATAGGCTTAGCACTGTTACCCTATTTCGGTTTGAATATCTGGCTCATGGTATTCTTCTCTCTTCTCATGATGGCTTTACCTTTTTTCATATCGTTTTGATACGTATCAATCAAAAAACATATAGAAAAAAGTACACTGTTGAACCAGTATGATACAGGAGTCAAAGAATGGATGTAAAACACTACTATAACCCGCAGGGTGAAGAGATACTCGACGAGAAGATATTTGGAGGTTCACCTACAGGATTTGTGGACTTCAACCGTTCCAAATACCGTTGGGACAGCAACATTTATGACCTCATGAATGCCAATACCTGGTTTCCTTCGGAAGTCAATACTTCCACAGAAAAGAAGCACTTCGATGCGCTGACGGACAACGAACAGTCCATTTACAAAATGACCTTTGCCCAGTTGAGTTTCAACGACTCGGCGCAGGAGGAGTACCTTTCTGATTTTAGGCGTTTGGCAAATAACCGTCTGGTCAAATCTGTTCTCTCCCTGCAGATCATGCAGGAGGTGAACCACTCCAAATCGTATGCAGTACTGCTCGATGCCTGCGGAAACTCCGATGAAGTCTTTAACCTTTACAAGTACGATGCCGCACTCAACCAGAAGAATCAGCAGGTCGCAGAGCAGTTCGCACGTTACATAGACGGCGGTTCTGTGGACAAAATGCTGCTCTCGGCCATGGCGTCGGTCAACCTTGAGGGAATCTACTTCCTTCTTGGATTCTCCTACATTTACCTGCTGGGAGACAAAGTGCCCGGTGCCCGGGATATGATCAAATTCATTGCCAGAGATGAACTTAACACACATCTGCCGCTCTTTGCCAACATTTTCAAGACCATCCAGAAAGAGAACAAGATCCAAACCTCGACCATCGATGCAGCCTACATCATGATAGAAGATGCCGTCAAGATCGAACTGGAGTACGGGAACTATCTGATGGATCAATTTCCTATTATGGGTGTGACACAGGAGTTGATGAAACAAACGGTACACAACTATGCCAATGACCGTCTGAATAAAATAGGTCTTGATCCTATTTTTGAAGAGACATCAACCACGTATCTTCAAAAACTGGTCACCAAACACCTTGAGATGAATGAAGTCAAATCCAATTTCTTTGAGAGCAATGTTTCAAACTATGCCAAATCAAGCATTGACTTGAACGACTTCTAGTCATGACTTCAGAACAATTCCTTCCCTATCTCAAATGCGTGGGGACCGGTCCCAAACGTAACCGTGACTTGACAAAGTTGGAAATGAAAACGGTGATGCGTGCTTTGCTGAACAAGCAGGTGGTACCTGAACAGGCAGCAGCATTTTTACTGGGTTGGAGAGTCAAAGGAGAAAGCCTTGATGAATTTGCAGCTTCCATAGAAGTCTTTGACGAATTTGTAAGACATGCACCACTGGAAAACTCAGTAGAGTTTGGCTACCCCTATGACGGGAAAGTCAAGAACCCTTACATTTTTCCACTTGTGGCCAAATACCTGCAAGCCTATAACGTCAACCTCTCTTTTCATGGCGGGCTTTTACAACCAGCCAAGAACGGTACGACACTTAAAGAGATCTGTGAGCATACGACCTTAACGGACAACACTTACTACTATGACCGTTCAGACTATTTCCCTGAACTTTATGAATTTTCTCTCATTAGAGAAAAACTGGGACTGCGTTCCTCTTTTAACACCATAGAGAAACTGCTGAACATTACCCAAAGTGACATTGCCATTATTGGGGCTTTTCATAAACCTTTTGTGGAGAAATACATTAGCCTTTTTAAAGACCGCTACAAAAAGCTCATTATCATCAAAGGCAATGAAGGGACACCGGAGATCTTTTCAAAGTGTGCCATTACCATTGTTGAAAATGGTGAAATAAGAGAGATAAAAGTGGACCCAAGGGCTTTTGGTATTGAGTACCATAAATCGACCCAACGCATCTCTGTTCAAGAGTCTGTGTTTAGACTGGAGAACCCAAGTGAAGGCTTTGATAAACTCGCAAAACTCAATGCCGCTGTCATTTTATACCTCACAGACAAAGTCGCAAGTATCGAAGAAGCCTACGCATTGTTATAAAAATATGTTATACTTTTAAATCATTTGATTAAAAGGAATATCTATGTCATTAAGCAAAAAAATGGGTGCCGAATTTTTCGGTACTTTCTGGTTGGTTTTAGGAGGTTGTGGTTCGGCTGTTCTCGCAGCAGGTTTCCCTGATTTGGGTATTGGTTTTGCCGGTGTTGCTTTGGCCTTCGGTCTGACGGTACTGACCATGGTCTATGCTGTCGGTCACATTTCAGGTGCTCACTTTAACCCCGCTGTCTCTTTTGGTCTCTGGTCTGCAGGAAAATTTGAGACAAAAGAGCTTGCCCCCTACATTGTTGCACAGGTCATTGGCGGCATACTGGGTGCCCTTGTTCTCTACTTCATCGCCACAGGCCAGGCAGGGTTTGAAGTGGGCAGTTTTGCTGCAAACGGTTACGGTGAACTCTCTCCGGGAAAATACGATCTCACTGCGGTCATCATTACTGAAGTGGTCATGACATTCATGTTCATCTTCATCATCCTTGGTGCCACCGATGAGAAGGCCCCTGCCGGATTTGCAGGCATTGCCATCGGTCTGGGTCTGACCCTGATACACCTCATCTCCATTCCTGTCTCCAACACTTCAGTAAACCCGGCAAGAAGTACCGCTGCTGCACTCTTTGCCGATACGGCTGCACTGAGTCAATTATGGGTTTTCTGGCTTGCACCTATTGCAGGGGGCATTCTGGCAGGGTTGGTCTGGAGATTTTTCGCCTCTTCCAAATAAAACAAAGGAATCTCTTCGGGAAGAATCCCCAAGAAATGATAGTCCCCTACTTGTCCAGAGGACAGGTAGAACGTTGAAAGACCAACGGGTCTGCCGGGCCTACCCAGCCTGCAGGTTTGGCTGAAACCTTGCGGACAAAGACAGCCTTGCACCCCGCCCCGAAATAGACTTTTCTGTCCACCACAGAGATCTCTCTGATAGTTGCGGCCACTTTCGGATGACTCTTGACAAAGTCCACCATGACAGCCAGGTCTTTAATGTTCTGATGCTGTGGAGGCAAGGCGGCCAACAAAAAACCCGTTCCTGCGATCATACTGACAATATACTTTTTCATTCAATACCTCTTTTCTCATTACTTTCAATAAGTATACAGGTTTTATTTAAATATTTCAACCATTTTTGCGTTTACTTTTTCTGTCCTGATCGCTTCTCCGTACAGAGCTTCGGTCAAAAAGATCTCACGGCTGCTGTCAACAAAAAAAAGTGTGGGAAAGACTGTGGTGTAGTACATTTCAATAGGGTAGGACAAAGTACCTTCATAAGTGATGATGACAGGGATCATTTTTTGATTGATTTGCTTAACATAGGAGTGATTCATCAGCGTGTTTTGAATGATTGAGGAGGAGAGAGGGTCATTTTTTTTGACTAGAAGGACTAGAAGAGGTTTCTCTTCCTGAAGCGCTTTTTGATGTGCCACGTCATAATTGCCCAGCCAATTCACAAAATCGGCTTGAAGCAGAAGGGGCAAAAGCCAAAGCAGGAGATACTTTAGAACCTTCTGCATAGAGTCAGATTACTTTTTCTTTTCATCCGTCTGATAGAGGAAGATCCCCGAAGGATGTTTGACCTGAAAGATCTCACGTTCAAGGAACCACTCATCCGTGTCAATGACATTTACCTGATTGGCATCATTCACAGAGACATAAAGTGAAGAGTGATCATTGGACCAGCGTACATGAAGTACCTTGCCCTTAAAGGTAAAGGTTTTGATGATCTTCAGTGTTTTGGTATCGAGTATCTGTATGGTCGGAAAATCTTTCCCGGAAAAGGTAATGGCCAGATATTTTTTGTCAGGACTCAGGGAAGTAAAGACCGGCAGTCCCTTTGTTTCCACATTTTTAATGAAATTGAACTTGTCATCATAGACCATCACAGCATTGTCACCCACCGCGGGGATGAATGTTTTATCATCAGACAAAGACCAGAAACCAAAATGAGGTACTTTCAGTACCGGTTTATTGTCTTTTGCGGTGACTTTTATCTCAGAGAAGGTCATTTTGTCGAGGTCAATGACACCAAAGGCTTTGGTGAGGAAAAAACCGACAATGTACGTGTTGTCTTTGATCATCGCATCAAATGGCATCTCTCCCACATTGAACTCTTTGAAAATTTTGAACTTCGGTGTTCCTTTGCCGGCATTCTCATCTTTAAGTACGGTCACTTTGTCATTGTCCATCTGTGCAAAGATGATCATGTCTTTATAGATCTTGATACCGACATTTTTTGAACCCGTCACGATCTTGTCTATCGGCTTCAAGTCACGTGTCAGAATGTCGACCGACTTGTCATCATAGTTAGCCACAGCCACATAATTCTTGCCGATGACAAAACCGATGGCAGACTTGCTCGTCTTGTACTCCGCTTCGATCTTTTCCGTTTCTGGATCGAACTTCACTACAAAACCGTCACGGCTGATCAGGTAGGCATCGTTACCATCGAACTTAATGATACCGTGGTTCATATTGTGCATATGCTCCATATGTCTTCGTGTCAGACCATCTTCAATGACAGCCACCGATTCACTCTCGCGTTCAACCACAAAATATTTCTCTTTAGCACTGAGTGCTGTTGTAAAAAATGCTGTACCCAAAAGTAAAGCAGCCAATAAAGATCTCATCCGTCTATCCTTTAATATGTAAGTGGGGCTATTGTACTTAAATCTCTTTAACAAGCCTATTGATATGTGTCAAAACGTTTAAAACTTTTTCCAGAAACTTCGGCTGAAGAGCAGAAAGACGGTATAGAATTCCAATCTTCCGATGATCATGGCAATAGACAAGATGATCTTGTCGGCAGAGGAGAAAAAGGCATAATTGTGTGCCGGACCGGTCAGGGCGAAACCGGGTCCGATGTTACCCACCGTTGCCAAAGCCGTTGAAACCGCAGTCATAGCATCAAAACCTCTTGCAAAAAGGTAGAGGGAAACCAGCAGATTGGTCAGGACAAAAAGGAAGATGAATCCTGTGGTCGAAGAGATAATTTGTGAGGAGATCTTCTGTCCGTCGATAAAAAGTCCGACAACGGCATTGGGGTGCAGGGTCTTCGTGAACTGAAGTACAATGTTCTTAAACAGAACAATATATCGGATCACCTTTACACCTCCAGCCGTTGAACCGGCATTCCCTCCCACCAGCATAGCCACAAAGATCACCGAAATGGCAATATGCCCCCAGGTCTCATAATCGAGTGTGGCAAAGCCGGTCGTTGTCAACACAGAGGCTACCGTAAAAAATGAGTGTGTCAACGCATGAAAGGTACTGTCATAATCAACAAAAACATCTATACTGCCGAGTATCAGGGAAAGTACAATGAAAATTATCAAATACCAAAGGACTTCTTCTCTTTTGTAGCCATCAAGCCTGCCTGTAGAAAAAAGTTTAAGGTGTGCCAAAAAGTTGATCCCGGAGATGATCATAAAAAAGGTGGTGATCCAAATGATCCAGGAGGAGTCATAATAGCCGAGCGAAGCATTTTTGGTAGAGAAGCCGCCTGTGGAGATAGTAGAGAAAGCATGGTTAAGCGCATCAAAAGGGGTCATGCCCGCGTACCACAATGCGATCATATCTATGACTGTAAAAAGCAGATAGATCCCCCATAGTCTCAAAGCCGTATCTTTGACCTTGGGCGTGATCTTCTCCATTTTAATTCCGGTAGATTCTGCCTTGAAGAGTGCCATGGAGCCGCTGGGGTTGATGAGAGAAAAAAGCCCGACTCCCAATACAATGATCCCCATACCCCCAAGCCAGTGCATCAGACTTCGCAGATAGAGTATGGATTTCGGGAGTGACTCTATGTCTGAAAAAACGGTTGCGCCCGTAGTTGTAAAACCGCTGATGGATTCAAAAAATGCATCGGAAGGAGAGAGACCGGTATAGAGCATTAAAGGAACCGCTCCGGCAACACCCAGAAGGATCCAGATAAGATTCACAGAGAGGATACCCCCTTTGATACTCAGCTTCATGGTATGTTTGCGCAGAAGGGAAAAAACAGAGGCATTCAAAAAGAACAGCGAAAGATCAAAGTAGAGGAACTTCGTCATATCTTCGTCATAGATCCAGCCTGTGACGATGGCCGTCAGAAAAAACAGACTGAGTGCCATCCCGATGACAGAGACGAACTTGAAAATATTCTTTAAAGCGTGTATATCCACTGCTCTATCTCTTCTTTTTTTTCTTTCTCTGCGAATATCACGATAATATCACCCTGTACCAATGTGCCGACTTCAGAGAGACTATAAAGCATCTCTTCTCTTAAAAGCTGTACCCTCGCACTGTCGCGTCTGAACTCTTTAACAGACTTTCCTATGAGTTCCGAATGGGGATAGATCTTACGCATGAACAGCACCGCATTCCCTCCGCAGAAATGTCTCTGTGTCACAATGGAACTTGAAGATATTTTTTCCAAAATAGCATAATGGGCACCGGCCTTGCTTCCCCTTACCACCACTACGCCCATTTTGTGCATCAGATTATAATAAGCTTTGTCATTGTTGACGGCCACCACTTTTTCTATGCCGTACTCTTTTGCTTCAATACACTTCACTATATTCTTTTCATCATCATGTTCTGCCGCAATGATCATATCTGCACTCTTCAACCCCTCCTCTTCAAAAAGACGTTCATCATCATGTGCTGAATTGATAATAGTCACTTTTCCCTGCAGCACCTCGGAAGCACGCCGGCAATGTCCTATGTCTTTTTCGATCATTTTAATTTCCAGCTTTTTATCCAACAGGGCTTTTGCGATCTTCTGTGCCAGTGTATTAGCACCGAAAATGACTACTTTTTTAATGGAGGAGGGCATTTTTTCATCCAGTTTGGATGCGATCTCCCTGATAGCATCGATCTGCCCGAAAAGATAAACAAGATCCCCTTTATGAATGGTTCTTTCTCTCTGCGGAACAAAAAAGGATTTTTCTCTTTCTATGCCGACGATGGAGACCTGCGCATTGACGAGTTCTCCCACCGTATACTGCATCTCATCTGTATACTGCACTCTGATGGAGATGAGTTTGTGTTTGGTCTGGTGAAAAGTCTTGACATTGTTCGCTTTGGGAAACGTGAAAAGTGCCTTCACTTTGTTGGCAGTTGTCAGGTCTGGAAAAACAGCATATTCAATGGCCAGTTTTTCCAGAACGTGACTCTTTAAAAAACCGTCATTCTTAAGCCTGATGATCTTGCGTTTGACAGCCACCACATCTTCAACGATCAGGGTCGAAAGCAGATTCGCTTCATCGGAATCTGTCACCGCAATAAAAAGATCTGTTTCATCCAATGTCAGTGACTGGTATGTTTTTGGATTTTCAATATCACCATGCAGCACCATAATATCAATATCTTCATCCAGTTTATTGAGTTTATGGATATCTTTGTCTATAACGATAACATCATGTTTATGGGAGAGTGTCTGTGCCAGTGAGTAGCCGACGGTACCGGCACCTGCTATCATTATATTCATCTACACATCCTTCCTGATGCATATATTGTACACAAAAATCAATAATTTATGCATAAGATTCGGTCACTTATTGAGATGATCTCCAGAGATCACTTCAATAAATCACCCTCTCCCGGAGGAGAGAGCAAAAGCTTAATTAAGCACCCGGAATATGTTGTCTGTGCTCAACTGAGTAAGTAAATGTAGGTGTTGTCAAGTTATTGATATACTTAACGAACTTACCTGTATCTGACTCGTAGATACCGATTCTTCCGGTAGTCCACTCAGAGATCATTGTCCACTTACCGTGGTTCGCAGGCTCAGCGTGAAGCAATCTTGGTTGTACAGGATCTTTCACTGCTTTACCTAAATGATCCGGCATAGGCATGATCTTCTCTTGACCAAATGCTTTCTCATTTACAGGCACTTTTTCATGCTGTGTTGCATCCCACTCTTGAAGTACTTTTTTAGTCTTCGCATCGATCAACTGACCCTTGGTCTTACCGACTTTAATGATTCTGTCAGTCTCAAGTGTCTCTTTATTGATCAGGTGCACTTCATTATACTTGTCCGGCTTACCAAGAACACAGTCAGACCAGATCCAAGGTGTATGCTCAGCAGTACCTACGAACAGACCACCACCGGCTGTTTCAACTTTTTTAACGATTTCCCAGCTTGGAGACTCCCAGATAACAACAGAACCGAAGTTCATAGAGTTAGTCGCGTTCAACTGCTTACCTAACTTCTTGTTGTACCAAGATGAACCCTGACCTGGGTGTGGCTTGGACTTTTTACCTGTGTGTACTTTTGCTGCCAACGCTTTTGTTTTAAAGTCAACAATACCCATAAGGTCTGAACCCTGGGAAGCGATCATAAAGTAACGACCAAAGTCTTCACCTTCATTCTCATTCAGGAAACAGTCATGCAGGATCTTACCGATATTCGCAATATCTCCCACGATCGGGAAGTCAGGCTTGGAGTAATCGATGATATATGTATGTCCACCATCTTTCAATGCCATTGCAAAATACGGTCCGTATGGCGTATCTGCAATACCTGCAACTCTTGACGGTCCGATTTGTCCATCAGGGTCAATAACACGGCTTGTGTCGTATACTTTTAGAGGCTCAAGTGTATGTGCATCACAAAGTACTGCACCACCCGGGTTATAGTTACCTGCAAGAATGTATTTACCATCCGGAGATACTGCAAGACCTCTTGACTCCTGTCCAACCTGAACAGATGCCAATGCCGGTTGTCCCGGAGCACCTATGTCAAACATTGTCAATTTACCTGAACGGGAAATTGAGTATGCATATCTTGGCTCATTTTTGTTTGTTACTGTGACGTGTACCGCAAATCCTGCTTTGTGACGGGAAAGTACCTTACCTGTCGTTGAATCAATAAAGTCAACCAAAGAAGCATCTCTTTCTGTTGCAAATGTAATATCTTTTACATTCTTAACTTCTGCACCTTTATAGGTAAGCTTACCACTTTTATCGACAGGATATTTTTTAGCCAAGGCATCTCTGTCAGCCAATTTAGTCCAGGATTTATGTACTTCATCAAAACTGAGTGTCAACTCAACTGTGTTTTTCCAGTCCATCAACCAGTCAATCATACCAGCGGCATCATCTTTGGAAAATGAAGATTCCCATGCCGGCATGGCTGTATTTTCTACCCCGTGTAAAATTCTCTCTGCTAGGAATTCTCTACTCTTTGATTTAAGCGCTTTAGGTCTAAGGTCAGATCCAACACCACCCTGGTGGATCGGTCCGTGACATCCCTGACACTCTTTTTCAAATTTCTGTGCAAAGTCCATAGTTGATGTTCCGGCCAAAGCCATCGTTGCAAAAAGGCTTGTCGCCGCTGCTAAACTCAATAGTTTGTTCATTTTCATTTCTTCTCCTTTATTAATGGTTCATTCTCTTGGTATCATTGATGATACCAGAGCCCCAATAGAAACATTCATTTAGCGAAAGTGCTAAATTAAAGTTTCTTGCGATAAAATTGCGGGTCTTTCCAAAAGAAAGACCGTCTACATTTTCTGAGAGCCCTACCCGGCTCTCATACTTCACCCAATAAAATCTATTTATTAAGTCTTTTCTTTTCACTGAAATATATCCAGAACATCGGCAAAATAATTACCGTATGTAAAAAGATAGTCAGTGTCAAAGGTCCCTGATTTAACATACCAAAAAAACTTGGTACGACATCTGTGAATGGTTCGAACATAATTTTCTCCTTTAAAAATTTAGATATGGGGTCTCCCCCATATCTTTATGCTTGCGCTTTTTTCGCCTGGGCACCTATGGTCAATAGATCCCAAACAAGATAGATGAATCCTACGAATGTAACTACACCCATGATCGCTCTCCACATCATACTCTGAATATACCAAGGTAACTCCTGTGCAGCAAAGAATGCATTCCATCCGCCACCAAGTTCTGCTCTTTCAACAAGTACCTGCTCGTATCCTGCGATGGTCAAGGCAATACCCATCCCTAGTACACCAAATGTAATAAGGAATATTCCCATTTTAGACTTGAATGTTGCTCTGAGTCTTTCGATTCCGTAAGCATACTGAACACCCATGTACATCATACCAATAAGGATCGTTGCATAGGCACCAAAGAATGCCAGGTGACCGTGTGCCGCTGTAAACTGTGTACCGTGTGTATAGATGTTTACTTGAGGTAAAGTATGGAAGAAACCCCAGATACCTGCACCCAAGAAGTTACCAAATGCATTGGTGACGATCCATGCCATTGCTGGTCCGTTGTTCATCACTGAACCTGTTTTACCTGCTGCTTTTGCAATACCCTGCTCTTTACCCCAGTCGTAAAGGACGTGAACAAACATTGCTACCAATGGAACCGGCTCCAGTGCTGAGAATAGTGCACCAATTTCCCACCAGTACTCAGGTGTACCGATCCAGAAGTAGTGGTGACCCATACCAAGGATACCAGATCCAAATAGCATAAGGACTTCGATCCATAGCCACATTTCAACGATTTCTCTTTTAGCACCGATGATCTTGATAAGCGCGAACGCTGCCAAAGTACCAACGAATACTTCCCAAGTTGCTTCAACCCAAAGGTGTATTACCCACCACCACCAGAATTGATCCATTGAGATGTTGTCTGTAAAGAACATACCAGCCATATAAAGACCTGCAAGCGCAAGAAGGTCAGCGACCATGACAGTCATGATTCCTGTCTGCTTACCTTTCAGATAAGTAGCAAATACGTTCCAGTAAAAGACAAGGACAACAACAACGATACCGATATCGGCCCATCTTGGTGCTTCAATATACTCTCTACCTTCGTTAATGAACCAGATAGATGCTTCTGTACCGGCACCGACTTGAACAAGAATATAGACAAGTACAACCACTGTAACTGCTGCTGTAAGTATCCAGAAAGCAAGCTTTCCAAGACCTATACCAACACCCTCTACTTCTGTTTCATCATCCAACATAAAGTAAACAGAACCGATCATTGCATAAAGCATCCAAACGACCAGGGCATTAATATGCACTGTTCTTGCTACAGAGAAGTCTAAAAGTTCAAATAAGAACCCCGGAACCAAGAACTGGATTGCCGCAACAAGTCCAAAAAGAAGCTGTGCACCAAAAAGAATGATTGCAACTCTGAAATACATCATTGCCAATTCTTTGGTTTTACTTCCTTCAAATTTATTTGTTTTAATACTAGTGAGCATTTGTGCCTCCTGCTTTGAATTGTTCTACTGTTTTAGAGAAGTTTCTCGGGAAACCGTTTGTGTCGATAGAACTCATATGTTTGAGGAAAGCTACCAATCCTTTTGCTTCATCTGCAGTGATTCCAAGATCTGGCATCATACGTGCGTGAGTAGGATACTGTGAAGGATGCTGCAAGAACTCTGCCATTGCTTCTTCAACTGTATTTTTCCCTGTCATTCCCTGAAGCGGTCCGCCATTTTGCCAAGCCGGATCTAACCATGCTTTGGTAAGGTCCGGTGCAAAATATGCCCCGTTCCCTAACAATGTATGACAGTTCATACAGTTCTTTGCCTGAGATGTCAATTTACCAAGGTGCAACAGATCTGCCGCCTCTTTTTGACTCCACTCTTTACCAAAGAACGGCTGCTTTTCACCAATAGTCGGTACTTCGTGCCCTCTCTCTTTACTCATTGCATAACCAATTTTATAGTTGATCACCGTTGGTCCAGGTACCCTCTTGTTTACCTCTTTACCGTCGATATTCATTTTAATGTCTTCATTCATACTTATTTGTCCAAGTGTGTCAAATGAAAGCCAAATCAACAAGATAGTTGCAAATCCTGTTACCCATGCCGCTGAACGACGCCAAAATGGTATACTGGTCCAAACCGAAACATTTTCGTTAGCCATGTGTCCTCCTTTTATTTTGTATCTTGTACTATTTCGTCTTTATCTTCGTAACGATCGTCCGCAGCTGATATCAAGTAAAAATACAGGTGCGGAACAAAAAGATACGCCACCATTGTGACCATCAATACTTTCATCGTAAAGTGGTTGCTCTGGATCAACATTGCGAAATCATACAAGAAATATGTTTGTAATGCCCAAAACAGATATCCGACGACCATCCATTTTTTGGAAAAATAGCCCATTTTGGCAAGGGTGATGATTGCTGCATACCCCACACCGAAAACAAGCACAAGTGTCGATTCTACAAAAACCGGTAAGAACTGATCTAACGCGATCTCTGGTCTTATGATCATATTTTCCATCCAATGGACTCCTGTCGTTTATCTATTTTAACTGAAAGGGTCAAAACCTTCGAGCATGAAAGTATTATGACAGTTTAACAAATCGATAAGATTGACATATATCAAGAAACGGAAGGAAAAGAGAGAAAAGGGAAGGATTAAATGAAGGTTTTGTTATGTTGTGGCCGCTTGTATTGTAAAAGGTTATTTTACAATACAACGTGCCGCGAAGAACGGTCTTGAGTAGTTCGGAGAGCTGAAGTTGTCGTTTTCGAGGAACCAGTCATTTGATTTCTGTATGGTGACTGTTTGAGCCACTTTTCGCTGCATTCTGCTTTCACATAAAATAGGAAGGTCTTTCTCAAAAGCTGCTTTTACTTCGGCCATTCTACTCATGGTAAGGTTGTAGTGTGCACCGATCATAACAGCAAGCACGACTGTGACCCAGAAAAGTCCTTTTTTCCATGCACCTTTACTCATAAACGGTCGCGTAGAGACAAAAAGTGTCACCAGTAAAATGATCGCCCCGAGTATAAGGTATGCACCCTCTAAAAATAAAAAATTGCTCATAATTTCACCTATTAAATTGTTTAAAGAATCATAACACAGTTTGGATATAAGCCAATTGATATTCATCAAGCGATCTTTAGGGAAAAGCTTCTATACTTTCAAAAATCAACTTCACATAAGGTTATTATGAACGCTTTTAAAAAATATCTGCCGCTTGCCCTCTTTTTAGCTTTTCTGGTCTTTGGTCTTGATGCATTCTTCCAAAGCAGACCCGCTGCCAAAAATGAACGTGTCTACAAAACCGTACAGAAATACAGTCCTTATTACATAGAGAAACGTTTCGGCGGTTTGGAGATTTTGAGCAAAGAGGACAAAGAGTTCAAAGAGAAGCCCAATAACATGAGCTTCTTCAAAGAGTTTTCACATTTGGAAAAAGTATGGGCAAAAACACACTTGAAACTCGATGGCAGCACGCTTGTGATCCTTGACAATAATGCCTCAGAAGTGGCGAAACTCTCCCTTCAGAACAAAAAAGAGTTGGATTTCGTTCACAACTACTACGGACTCTAAGATGATCAATATTGTACTTACCCTGGTATTTTCCGTCGTTATGCTGGTTTTTATGGCCTTTCCTGCCATGAAGATCGTTGATTTTATTGAGACTAAAGTAGAAACGAGTGAAAAGGTACACAATGTCCTGCTTATCGGAACCACTATACTGCTCTCTCTTCTTATAGGACTCTTCCTCAAATTCGCATAACCCACCATTAACCACTTTTTGGCTAAAATATCCAATTATTTCATGCACCCCTTCATTCATATAAGAGGTGCGTTACGGAGCAGAAAATGGAAAAAGCAAAATATATTTGGATGGATGGTAAATTTGTACCCTGGGATGAAGCTAAAGTACATATTCTTACACATACACTGCATTACGGAAACGGTGCCATAGAAGGAACCAAAGCCTACAAAACAGTCGATGGACGATGTGCTATTTTTAAATTGAACGAGCACACTCAACGATTGCTGAACTCTTCTAAAATGACTTTGATGGATGTCCCTTTCAGCCGGGAAGAACTCAATACTGCCCAAGTCGAACTTTTACAGAAGAATGAACTCTTTGACGGTGCCTATATCAGACCTTTGGTCTATCTGGGCTATGGCGTGATGGGACTTTACCATAAAGATGCGCCGGTACATGTTTCTATTTCTGCATGGAAATGGGGTGCCTATCTCGGTGAGGAAGGCTTGAAAAAAGGTGTAAGAGTCAAAACTTCCTCCATGACAAGAACACCCAATACTTCTGGTATGGGTAAAGCCAAGGCTGTTGCGAATTATCTCAACTCACAAATGGCAAAGTTTGAAGCAGTTGAAGCAGGATATGATGAAGCCCTTTTGAGAGATGACCAGGGGTATATTGCCGAGGCATCCGGTGCAGCTTTCTTCATGGTAAGAGACGGAAAACTCATCACTCCGCCGTCCGACAATACACTTGAATCCATTACACAGCAGACAGTGATCGACCTGGCCAATGACTTTGGTATCCCTGTCGAGAGAAGACGTATTACGCGTGAAGAAGTTTATATTGCTGATGAAGCATTCTTTACCGGTACTGCTGCAGAAGTCACCCCTATCCGTGAAATAGATGCCCGTATCATCGGTGCCGGTTCCCGTGGACCTATTACAGAGAAGCTGCAATCAGCCTATTTTGATGTCGTGGCAGGAAAAAACCCTGACTACATTCAACACTTAACTTATATAAATTAAAACAAATGGTGGGTAAACCCACCCTACGCGACAGAGCGTTACACACAAAGGAACAGCATGCCAGCAGACATGAATGACTATTTTAAAAAGAAAAGACCCTCTAACAGTAACAACGGGTCGAACAGTAACAACAACGGCGGTTCCAATAACTTTGAGAACCCTCTGAACAATCTGGGAAAAGGGGGACCGTGGATCGTCATTCTGATCGCGATCGGTTTTGCTTTTTTTGTCCTAAAACCTTTTACCATCATCAACTCCGGTGAAGTGGGTATCAAGGTCAACACAGGTAAGTTTGAACAGACACCACTCAAAGCAGGTCTGCACTTCTATATTCCCGTACTGCAGAAGATCATCCCGGTCAACACCCGTATCAGACTCATTACCTACTCTGACATCAGTACAGGTGCTTTAGGTGACTCATACAGAGGTTTTGAGGGCGGGCTCAGAAGAAACCCTGCCATTTCCGTACTTGACAGAAGAGGTTTGACCGTTAAGATCGACATCGCCGTACAGTACAGACTCAAAGCAGAGACTGCACCGGCGACCATTGAAAAATGGGGTTCAAGCTGGGAAGAGAAGATCATCAACTCGAAAGTAAGAGAAGTAGTACGTGATGTTGTCGGTCAGTACACAGCAGAGCAGCTTCCTGAAATGCGTAATGAAATTGCCGCAGCCATTGAGACCAAAGTAAAACAGAGTGTAGATGAGCTGCCAAATCAGCCGGTGATACTTGCTTCTGTAGAGCTTAGAACCATCAACCTTCCAACGAAGATCAAAGACCAGATCGAGCGTGTACAAATTGCAAAGCAGGATGTAACGATCGCTGAGCAGCAAAAAGAGAAAGCAAAACAGATGGCGCAAAAAGCGGCTGAAATCGCCAAAGGTGAAGCAGAGAGAAACCGTATTGAAGCACAGGGTGAAGCAGATAAGATCCGTATTGAAGCAGAAGAGCAGGCCAAAGCGAATAAGCTAATCTCCTCTTCACTTACCTCGGAGCTCCTCCAGCTTGAGCAGATCAAGACACAGGGGAAATTCAACGAAGCACTCAAAGTAAACAGAGATGCAAAGATCTTCCTTACTCCTGGCGGTGCCGTCCCGAACATTTGGGTAGATACTAAAGGTAAGACACAGACACAAAGAGCTGTTTCAGTAGAACAATAAAATATAAACGGGTACCCACAAGGGGCACCCCTACGATAATGATATCTGTAGGGGCATCCCTTGTGGTTACCCCCATATCCGGAGAAAACACCATGACCATCGACTGGAACAAAAACCCCCTCATCCCTGCCATTGCACAAGACGCTGAGACAAACGACGTTCTCATGCTTGCCTATATGAATGAAGAAGCCTACAATCTCACACTTGAGACAGGCTATGCACACTACTTCAGCAGAAGCAAACAGCGCATCTGGAAAAAGGGCGAAAGCTCGAACCACACCCAGGAAGTCAAAGATGTCCTGCTGGACTGCGATGCAGACACGGTCATACTTAAGATCAAACAGAACGGTGTGGCTTGTCACACAGGCAGAAAAAGCTGTTTCTTTACCTCTGTCATGCAAGACAAGGTCATCTTGGAGAAAGAGGTCGATACCGATGCCATTTATGGTGTGGTCGATACCCTCTACCATACGGTCTTGGAACGTAAAAATGCCTCTGCAGAACAGAAGTCATGGACTAAAAAGTTATTGGACGACAAAGCGTTGATGTTAAGTAAAATTCGTGAGGAAGCAGAGGAAGTCTGTGTTGCCATAGACGAAGAGAGCGACGAACAGGTCATCTACGAATCCGCCGACCTCCTCTACCACACCCTCGTAGGCCTGGGATACAGAGAAATCTCCCCAGACAGGGTCAAACAGGAATTGGCAAGACGTTTTGGTATGTCAGGGATCACAGAGAAAGAGAACAGGAAGAAATAATACGCCCATTTCAACATTGAACCCACATTGTGATATGTTTTCACAATCCGCGTAGGTCGGGGTCCCCTGACCCCGACATGCAATTGGCATGAATGTTTACCTATGTAACTTAATAAAATATCGATTGATGTTTTGTGATGTCTGTTGGGGCTGGTTTATGAATGTATGATTTTTGTCGGGGTGAGGCACCCCGACCTACGCGTGATTAGCCTATTATACCTAACACCCTCCGGCACACCCTGGTGTATCTTCATTTCCGCCGGCAAAATACTTCCCGTCAAAACTCACCAGTGAATACTTTCTATCATTGCCTAATGATTCGGTAAGCCCCTCAACAGACAAGAATCCAAGTGAATCCGCACCCATATTTTCAGCGATCTCTTCAGGCGTGTATCTACTGGAAATAAGCTCTTCTTTCGTTGGAGTATCTATCCCGTAACGACAGGGAAATTTGATCTCCGGTGCAGCAATACGCATGTGTACCTCTTTAGCCCCTGCTTCTTTAAGCATACGCACGATCTGCTTAGACGTCGTACCGCGTACCAGAGAGTCATCTATGATGGCTACTCTTTTGCCTTCGATCAAATGTCTGATCGGAGAGAGCTTCATTTTGACTTTCAGGTCACGAATCGCCTGTGTCGGTTCAATGAAGGTTCTTCCCACATAGTGGTTTCTTACAATACCCATTTCAAAAGGGACACCAAGTCCATCAGCATACCCTCTGGCCGCAGCCACACCTGAGTCAGGCACAGGCAATACAAGGTCTACCTCTATAGGTGTCTCTTCAGCAAGTTTTCTACCCATTTCCAAACGCATGGCATACACATTCTTACCGTCAATGATGGAGTCCGGTCTTGCAAAGTAAATGTACTCGAAGGCACAAGGGTGGTAGTCAGGCTCAAATATCTGCTCAGAAACTGGCTCTTTACCCTCTTCAAAAGTCAGCATTTCGCCGGGCTTCACATCACGTACGAATTCTGCACCGACAAGTTCAAAAGCACAGGTTTCGGAAGCGACGATCCAGCCACCGTCTTTGAGTTTACCAAGAGAAAGCGGACGGATACCAAAACGGTCACGAATGACGAACATTTTGGAACGACTCTGAATTGCCAGACAGTACGCACCTTCGATCTTTGTCAACATATCTTTGATACGATCGACCAAAGCATCTTTCTGTGACTTTGCGATCAGGTGAATAATATTTTCAGTATCCATATCGGTTTGGAAGATCGCCCCTCTGTCAATGAGTTCATTTCGTACTTCATGCTTATTGACAAGGTTTCCGTTATGCACCACAGAGATTTCACCCAGTTTATACTTGGCAAACACCGGTTGGGAATCTCCGGCAGACTCCGTACCCGCAGTAGAGTAACGGTTGTGTCCTACAGCACAGCCACCTGCCATACCGTCTAAGGTTGCTTGTGAAAAAACGTCAGAGACCATCCCTTTCTTTTTATAAATAGAGATACGCTCTCCATTTGCCGTAGAGATACCTGTGGCTTCCTGTCCTCTGTGCTGCATCGCAAAGAGAGAGTAATAGGCTACCGTAGACGCTTTTTTTGCACCGAACACACCAACAATTGCACACATATTACAGTCCTAAACAGTCATTAATTGAGTAGAGTCCATTTTCCTGGTTCACAAGCCATGCTGCTGCACGGATGGCACCTTTTGAAAAAGTCTCTCTGCTCGTTGCCGTATGGTTAAGCTCTAAAAACTCACCATCGTTGTAGAAACCAACCGTATGACGACCCACAATGTCACCGCCACGCAGTGCCATGACTGCAATTTCATCTTTCGTTCTTGCACCGATCTGTCCGTCTCTTCCGGAGACACGTACCGCATCAAGGTCAAGTCCGCGGCCTTTGGCAGCAAACTCACCCAAAGTCAAAGCTGTACCGGAGGGAGCATCGACTTTATGTCTGTGGTGCTGTTCTACGATCTCAATATCAAAATCTTTGAGTGTCGCAGAAACCTGCTCAACCAACTGCTTTAAGAGGGCAATACCTGCTGACATATTGGAAGAGTAAAGCACCGGCATATTCTTTGAAGCTTCTGTTAAAAGGTTTTGCTGATGTGCCGTGAATCCTGTCGTGGCTATGACTAAAGGTGTCGGGTTAGTGAGTGCTGCTTCACAAAGTTCCTGTGTCGCCACCGGTGCAGAGAAATCAATGATCACATCACAGGCTTCAAGCAAGGCTTTCATAGAGTTTGTCACCAAAGTCTCTTCTGGTACAGTCACTTTAAGTTCATCAAAGACATGTACTCCAGCCAAAGCCAAAGCGTCATTTTCCATCACATTTTTAATGAGGTGTTCCCCCATTCTTCCCGTACTACCGACAATACCTACTTTTACCATTTGACCCGATCCTTTACTGTTGTTCTTGAATATATGAAATAACCTGCAATGCTGCTACTGAGCCGTCACCTGCTGCTGAAACCACCTGCTTAGGTGCCTGTATACGCATATCACCCGCGGCAAAAAGACCTGGAACCGATGTTTTCATAGAGAGATCCACGATCACCTGTCCCCAGTCATTCATGTCACAAATGAAGTCACCCTTTTCATCTTTAAGTACAGCGTTATTGACATCGTGACCGACAAAGACAAAAA
Organism: Sulfurovum sp.; assembly: GCA_027071315.1. Classification (GTDB taxonomy): domain Bacteria; phylum Campylobacterota; class Campylobacteria; order Campylobacterales; family Sulfurovaceae; genus Sulfurovum. Next base: position 27,856 of record JALSUP010000009.1, on the reverse strand, counting down.
GTCCTGTGTTGTCCATGTGTGTGATTTCATCTGTTTTCACATTTTTAATGTCCACACCTGACAGACCCATGGCATCACCCACCGCCTGTTCAATGACCGAATCGGTAATAAGGTGAATGTTCTCTTTTCTCATCACTCTGTCAAGTGTCGGAGGTGCTGCTCTAAACTCATCTCTTCTGTGTACGACATAGACATCTGAACAAATGTTGGAAAGGTAATATGCCTCTTCCAGAGCTGTGTCTCCGCCACCCAGAACGGTGACAGGTTTGTTCTTGTAAAAGAAACCGTCACAGGTAGCACAGGTACTGACACCTTTTCCAAAAAATTCATCTTCACCCTTGAAGCCTGCACGTTTTGGTGTAGAACCTGTTCCAACAACCACTGTCAGTGCTTCTACTGTCTCACCGCCTTCAAGTGTCACTGTAAAGTGATCACCTGTTTTAGCCACACGCTCCACTTTTTTCATCTCATGTTTGAGACCAAAATGGAAACACTGTTCCTGCCAGGTATTCATAAAGTCCATACCTGTTTTATCGTGCTCGAAAAATCCCGGATAGTTCTCTATTTCAGAACTCTGTGTGATCTGCCCGCCGGGCATTCCCATTTCGAACAAACTGACATTTTTAAGTCCCCCGCGTGTTGCGTAAAGTCCTGCTGTCAAGCCTGCTGGTCCACCACCGATAATTGCACAATCTAACATATTGAATCCTTCAAATCAGTAAAATTTTTAATCAAAGATTTTAAACAAATAATTGAGGAATTATACACTTTAAATGCTTGGTTAATAATTTTTAGAAGAGGATTGAGGTAAAAGGGTAAACAGGAAGAGAACTCCCTGTTTTAGTAATAACTTATAGTTGTGCGTTGATTTTTTCTGCAAATGCATCTTTGGAAGCGGCACCTACCATTTGGTCAACGACTTCGCCGTCTTTAAAGAAAAGAATTGCCGGAATTGATCTGATTCCGTATTTAACTGCAAGATCCTGCTCTTCATCTGTGTTGACTTTAGCGATTGTTGCTTTTCCGTCAAAATCTTCTGCCAATTCTTCAACTACCGGAGCGATCATTCTACAAGGTCCACACCATGGAGCCCAAAAGTCTACCATTGTTACGCCTTCTTTTACTGTGTCTTCAAAGTTCGCTGCTGTCAATTCTACATATTTTGCCATATTTAAATCCTTTAAAATTTTAGTTTGAAAATTATACAATAATTTCGTTAATGAGTTATAGCTTATCTTTATTATTTTGTCAACTATTTTCATTAATTTCTGCATTCTAACTGATAATTGTAGAATTTCTGTGTACTCAGGCTAAAGGAATCTCTTCATACTCAGTCGATCTTGTATTTTCTACAGCCCTGTTACTTGCCCCTTTTACCGTATAGACAAAAGAGATTTTTGCTTCGTCTGTTGCATTTTTGTTGGCTCGGTGTAAAAGCTTACAATGAAAAAGCACCACGTCTCCTTTTTCTAATTCATACGACACTTTGGAAGCAATCAGGTCACGGTTTTTGCTGTGCCCTTCAGAAAAGTACTCTTTCTCATCAAACTGTGCGGGGTCAAAGTCTAACTTATGACTCCCCGGGATAAACTCCAACACCCCATTTTTATCGTGCTCATCATCAAGTGCCAGCCAGACAGAAACAAGGTTGTCATTTTCAAAACGCCAGTAGCGGAAGTCCTGATGCCAGGCAGTCGCAGTCGAACTATGGGGCATTTTAGTCATAATAGAGTTATGGTGTGCAATAGTGATGGTCGGAGACTCTCCCAGTATCTGCTTTAAAATCGGACGGATCTTCTCCTCTTCCATCCATTGCTTAAAGACAATATCACGATGGTACACCTGTCTGAGTCTTCTGATCGTAATACGCTTCTCGATCAACTCAGAATGGGCATCAGAGATCTTTTCTCTCTCCTCTTTACTTTTAGCCACATATTCAAACTCTGTCTCAAGCGGTGGTACTTTATGTTTTAAATGTGCTTTGGCAATATCGTGGATGGTCTCGCAGCGTGCATGTGAAGCAAAATCTTTTAAAAGTAAAAAACCGTCTTCCTCGAACTGTGTCAATTGGGCATTACTGAGTTTCATTACCTTACCTTTACGGTTAAATTAGCAGCCATTATAACACATCTTGATCCCATAAACGGTAACTCAGGATCCTGGTCAGTTCAGCAGGCTCCGACACCTCTTTTTGCGCTGTGACACCTTTGATCTCTTCAAAAAGTGCATGGCTTTGTGCTTCGGCTGAAGTATCCAGAAAACGACCCAGCAGCAGACGGCTCTCTGTTTCATAAAGCTGTCTGAAAAGGTACCAGAGCTGTAAAAGATCTATCTCATAGCGATTCAGTACCTGATGCGAAAAGAGTTCAAACGATGCAAGACCGCTCTCTTCAAAATCTTCGAAAAGGACAGAGAAAAGTCTGTCCGATGCTCTCAGCGGCACAGAGTAGTAGAGCATGCGCGACGGTCTGGCCACAGGAGACTGCGTTGCCCCCAGAAAGATCCTGAAGGCTTTCTCTGTCTCTCCGTAAAGGTTGGTACGCAGTCCGATCAGTCCGATATCGCTATGGTAGTGTCTGCCGCAGCCTTTGAGACAGCCGCTGAAGCCCAGAGAGATCTTATGTTTTCTGAAGAGCCCAAGCGGCAGTACATCCGCATCTGCCTTGATGTCCCAGAGTGAAAGCGGACAGTAGCGTGAACCGGCACAGGCGGTCAGAAGCGTGCTCTCTTCTGTCGGCAGGCGCAGCGATGCTTCGGAGGGAAGCAGATGAAAGTTCTGATCCGCCCCCAAACGTATCTCTGCCCGGGACGCTTTTGCCAGAGACAATACCTCCCGCAGTGCTTCCGCAGAGCTCTCTCCGTAACGGGTACGAAAAATACTTCCAAAGGCAGCACTTTTCAAAGGGGTTTCACTCAGGTACTCGGCCGAAACCATCTCAAGCGCTCCCTCCCCCGCCAGAGAGCTGCCGTAACAGTGTTCTATCCACACTCTGACCTGCCCCATGCCTGCCTGTGCTATGAGGTGAAAGAGACGTGTCTTGGAACGGCTCCCTCTCAAACCGTGCTCATGGTAGGTCTGCACCACTGCTTCAAAGAGCTCGGGTACCACTTCGGGCAGCACGAAGATATTGGCCGTTTTAGCCACTTCGGAATTTTTACCGCCAAGATAGACGTTGAAACCATATGCACCCTCTTTTGTGGCAAGCGCGAATAGCAGGTCATTTCCCCAGGGGTTGAGCAGCGGCTTTTTTCGGCCGATCAGTGCCGTGTTGAACTTTCGGGGAAGCGTCCCCATCCAAGAGGGGTTGTTGAGTATGCGTTCACGTATCTCTTCTATCAGCGGATAACAGGTGACATGACTCTCTTCCGCCTCACCGTCATAGGGGTCCGTGACGATGGCTCTGAAGTTATCGGTCAGGGTCTGTGCCGTCTCTATGTTGAGATGCTGCAAAGCTTCATAGACGGCATAGACATCCGAAGCGGAGATCTCATGCAGTTCGAGCTGCGCGCGGGAAGTGACAATGACCTTCAGCCCGTATGCCTCAATGATCCCGACTATCTGCTCCAGCCTCTCTGCCGAGATACGTCCGCCGTCGATGCGCAGGCGTATCATGAATACTTCAGGCCGCAGTTTGATATTGTAAATACCGAAATTCTTGAGGTAGAAGCGTGCCTCTTCATCCAGAGCGTGCCAGTCTGCTTTTGGGAGTTCCGAGCGGTAGTCAAAAGGCTGCTTTTGTGCTTTCAGCCGCTCTATTTTGTTCACTTTCATATCGCTCACAGGGTGACATTCTCAATAAACTCCACCTCATCTCCGCGAATGATCAGTGCATCGATGGAGAAAGAGAGGTCGAGCTGTTTGCTTTTCATATAGTAGTGTGCGGAGTTGATGACTTTTCGGAGTTTGGCAGGGGTAAGGTTATAGACCGGGTCAAAGTCCGCTTTTCCGGACTTCACCTCTATGAAGTGCAGCACCTCTCCCTGCATGGCGATGATGTCGATCTCACCGAGTTTACGGGCGAAGTAGTTACGCTCAATAATAACATAGGCTTCCTGCTCCAAAAACAAAGTAGCCAGATCTTCACTCGCATCACCAAATATTTTAGGAAGTTCACGCATTATTTTATACAACCCGTCATTTTTTCAAACTCTTTTTCATTCAATTCTAACATAAAATCATTAGAAGATCTTTCCTTCTCTTTCTTATAGTATAGAGTATAAAAAATCCTGCACCGTAAAATGTGTCAAATTGTCATCTTTTAGGCTTAAACAAACCAGAACAAAGGCGCTATACATTAGACTGAAACATTAGACAAAAGGCATAATACGATGAATAAAGATTTACAACCACTCCAGGCAGACAGACCCGATATTATTACCACCAAAGTGGAAGCCATAGGCTTTTACCGTAAAATGGATACAGAAGCAACTGTCAACGAAATGATCGCAGGCAAATATGTGCTTGTAGAAGAGTTTTACAGCAACGGTTTGCAGGTGTTGGCAGAACTCAAAAGAAAACTCTTGCTGACACATACAGACAAAAGTTTTCAGGGGCAGCGTGCGTATCGTGATGCTTTTAGAGAAGCGTCACATCGTTTGTTACTGAAAGTCGAAGACAATAAACTCATTGTCAAAAAAGCACCCACTATTGGCTGGCTGACACTTTTATACCCTGAAGTATCAGAATTTTACATCTCTTTTCCTGACGTTCAGGGTATGAACAGTTCCTGGCAATGGTATGAAAAAGGCATTGAAGTCAAAACCTTGAATTTGATGCTTCACCCTTATTACGGTACCTACTTTCCCACACGCTTTGACCACCTGAAATTATTTGACAAATGGTTGAAGAAATACGAGGGCTCAAAAGAGAATGCCATAGAGATCGGGGTAGGCTCCGGGGTGCTGTCATTCCAACTCATCCAAAACGGTTTTCAAAACATTTTCGCTAGCGACAGCAATAAAAATGCCATCATCGGTGTTACTGAAGAAACTAAAAGACTGGGCTACGAAGAGAAGATCACCCTCAACCATGGTGACCTCTTTGACAATTGTGATGTGAAAGCCGACCTCATCGTTTTCAACCCTCCCTGGCTACGTGCAAAACACACACTTGAAGAAGGCATTGACAAAGCCATGTATTATGAGGAAGATCTTTTCCCAAGATTCTTTGAACAGGCAAAGGAACACCTTGCACCTGAAGGGAAAGTTGTACTCATCTTTTCAAACCTTGCCCAGGTCGTCGACGCAGAGAGCCCTCACCCCATCATTGAAGAGTTACGAAATAACAAACGTTTCAAAAAAGAGTTACACCTCACAAGAGACGTAAGAGCCTCCTCAAGAAGAACAAAACGCAGAGACTCCAGAGAGACTGAAAAAGTGGAGCTGTGGGTTTTGGGAGCTAAGTGATAACTTTATAATTGTATAAGGTTTTGAGAAGAAAATTCGTACTTAAGTTTTCTCTCCAAATACCCTACTCTTAAAGCACCAAACCCCGCAAACAAGGGCTTTAAACATTCCGTTTAAGGTTGTTTAAAACGGCTTTAAACTTAAACGTCCGTTCTCATCGGGATTTTCCGATTAACATAATGGGCATTCTTTGAAAAACTATTTACAGCTATAGTGCATATTTTGACATATATCTTAAATTTAATTCAATAGATACATAATTATTGGTGTAATTATATGTGCCAATGATGGATCATTAACATCATAAGTTGCATATGTATAGTCATCAGAAAATCCCATATAGTCGCTACCATCATCATTTCTTACAGAAATCAAAACGGTTATATCCGATCCATATTCTGATGCATCAACATGCCAAGTAAAAATATTTGAGGCGCTCCAATCTTGTTTTGTTTCAAAGCTTCCTCCTGGTGGTTGTATGGCAAATTTGTATTCTAAAGCTCCTCCATCAGCATCTGTAGCAGATGCAGTAAAAGTAATACTATCTCCAACATTCACTATAATTGGAGTTTCTACATCCCCTGGCCAATTTCCGCTACCTTCATCTGCCCAAGAATTTGTTTGTACATTTCCAAGACTATCTACAACTTCATCGATAATGGCTTGTGCACTTGCTGATGCAGTACTTAATATAACTATTGTTACCATGATAAATTGTTTTAAATATTTCATGTATACTCCTTCGTATTTCTAATACTTCACTATTATATACTGTAACGAATAAAATAGTAAGGGCATTTAGAAAATATTTTTTTCTCCAAAATGGCTAGTTGATTAACATAAGACCTTATTCTATCAAAAATGAATCATTCTTCGGTCGAAATTTCCGACCTTAAAAATTACCCACAGGCGATCTCATCGCCCACAGGGATGACATCTACTTTGACTGATTTAAACCGTGCTGTCCAGATGAGTTCATCTGCTTCGTCTCCAAAGACGGCATTGATTCTCGATGCTGCGTGGTGGAAAGTACAAAAAAGTGTCTTTTTCTTCACTTTACTCGTGTATTTAACGGTTAAGGCTTCACTCTCACCATACTCAGACTTCAAGATGACCCTGTCTCCCAACTTCTCTTCATCTTCCAGTGGTGCCAAAAGGACATCCTCATCATGCTTTTTGAGCAAAGAAGGGGTTTGCTTGGTTTGTGCGGCATTGTTGTAGTGTGCCAGCGTTCTTCCTGTGGTAAGGTAGTACCCCTCCAGAGAGTCGTCAAACAGATTTTTATCTAAGATCTGCTGTACCATACCGCGAGGTTCATACTGCTTGTAGACATACTTACCGAGACCATCCTCCGTACGGAAATCAAGCAGGTGAAGGATCGGTGTGTCTTCATGGTAGATCGGCCACTGCATACCGCGTTTACGGTGACGTGCCAAACGGTAGTAGTCTGCACCGGAGAAACGTCTCGGTGCCACTTCACGTACTTCATTCCAAACATCTTCAGACGTTTTAAAGTGGAAGTTTTCACCGTCTCCAAGCTTCTTGGCCATCTCTGTCAAGACTTCCCAGTCATCAGGAAGGTCAGACTTGACCAGAGGCTGAGAAAGGTGCAGTCTACGCATGGCATTGACATAGACACCTGTCTTTTCATAGGCAGATTTGACACCTATGATGATGTCCGCTTTTTTAGTCACATCGGTCATGAACAACTCCTGCACCATACAAAACTCCAGCATATCCATGGCTTTGTCGATCTTGTTGATGTTCGGGTGGATGTGCGTGATGTCCTCACCCATATTGAGCAGGGCTTTAATGCGTCCGTCCAGCATGGCATCCATCAACTGCGGGGTCATGAGTCCGATCTCTTTAGGCTGCTGATAGTCTGGTGCAAAGTAGGGAAGACAACCCATATCACATGCACCCTGTACATTGTTCTGTCCACGAAGAGGCATGAGACCTGCACCGGTTTTACCGACGTTCCCTGTCATGAGTGCCAGGTGGGTAATGGCCATAACCGCATGGGAACCGTCAAGGTGCTGTGTAATACCAAGACCCCAGAAGATCATCGATTTTTTCACGGCATACTCTCTGGCGATGTTCGGGATCATCTTTGCCAGGTACTCATAGCCTTCGATCTCTTTAAAGAAAGCCGGATTCGCATACGGATCATTGAGTATTTTTTCTTTAAAGTCATCAAAACCTTTGGTACGGTTCTCTATAAAACTCTCATCATACAACTCTTCATCCATAATGACATAAGCCATCATATTGAGTACAAGCAGATTCGATTCAAAGGGGATGATACAGTTGTGTTTCGCCAGTTTTGCCAGCTTCGTTTCACGTACATCAATAACTGCCAGATTATTGTGCTGTTTTGCCACATTGACAATACGGTTGGCAATGATCGGGTGGGCTTCCATGGTGTTTGAACCGATGACCACCATGAATTCTGTCTCATAAATGTCATTGTATGGGTTTGTCGCCGCACCCTCTCCCATGGTCGCTCTCATCCCTTTAAGAGAGGGAGAGTGGCAGACACGGGCACAGTTATCGACATGGGGAGAGTCCATCGTTTCACGACAGAATTTCTGGAAAGAGTAGGCGGATTCACAGGAGGTACGCGCACCGCCAATGGCACAAAAAGCATCTCCGCCATAGTTCTTTTTGATCTCATCCAGTTTCATAGCTGCAATACTCGTAGCCGTGTTGATATCACAGGTCATAAAGTCGTCATCAAAACAGCTCAGTTTTCCGGAGAATGCTTTCAGTATGTGAGGGTTCTTGTCCAAAAAGCTTTTACGGATACGCGGTTCACGTATACGGTCTTTAGAGTCAACAAAGTCATAACCGTACTTCCCCTTGATACAAAGGTTTCCTTCTGAGACCACACCATCCTGCTGTGCGTAGATCTTTACAATTTTATTGTTCTCGACCACACCGGTAATGTCACACCCTACACCACAATAGGTACAAACACTCTCTATCTCCTGGCGTTCGCCATCATACTTTTTTGTCATCTTTTTGCCCTTGGATTACTAAATAAGAGTAAATTTATCCTATTTACCCTTAAAATAAAGTTTTTTTAAGTCTCGCCGGATAATATAACCTAAATTATACCTAAAGGATTTACAATGTTCACCATTTCACTAGATAAAGAATGTGGATGTTTCAAAAGAAGCATGTACGAAAACAACCAAAGTTTCCACGACAAAGACACCGCCCTCATCGAAGCCACAACCATGTTAAGAACCATGAACGAGGATTTCTGCCAGAAACATGCGTTCTCTTTAGTAGAAGAGGGAAACACCTTTCAGATCAGTATGTCGGCAAAACCACAAGACCCAGCAAAAAGCTCCGGCGGATGTTGTGGCGGTGGGCATTGCGGGTAAACACACCCGATTGCAAATATGTTCTGTAGGTCGGGGTACCCTTACCCCGACAATCTTCAAATGCACATAAACATGTTTGTATGCAAATTCTTGTCGGGGTGAGGCACCCCGACCTACGCGAAAACGATTTTTGACAAAAAATCCCTCCATCAATCACACGAAGTGTGCTCTGTCTCTGTGAACGACCTTGAAAGCGACAGCGATTCGAGAACAGAGACGATTTTTTGCTTCGTTTTTTCTAAAAAAATGAAGAGAGAAACAATGCCACAGTTAAGATTGAGAGGAAAGTTCGAAAAAGAAAAGAATTTTAAGTATGCATTCCCACCGAGGACGGATGGGAACGAGTGTAAAGCGTTATTCGATTATTTGAAGTTACCGAAAACCAACGGTGCTTTCAGATCCAACGTTTTGACTTCCGCCATCACCGCCTGAAGATCATCTATCTTCTTCCCGGAAACACGCACCTCATCACCCTGAATAGAAGGTGTCACCTTCACCTTCATCGCTTTGATCGCTTTGACGATCTGCTTCGCTTCATCTTTATCAATGGTATCGACAATACGGTAAATGACTTTTGTATTCCCGCCGGAAATACCTTCAGTCTTCACCTCTTCAAGAGACTTACCCGCAATACCACGCTTGATCAATTTTGAAATTAAGATGTCTTTCAACGCATCGATCTTAGAATCGGAAGAAGAACTCAAAGACAAAGTTTTTGCATCTTCATTTAGATTAAACTCTGCCTTCAAGCCCTTAAAGTCAAAACGTGTAGCCACCTCTTTTTCTGCCATGATAAGTGCATTTTTCAGCTCCATCATGTCCAGCTTCGCCGTAATATCAAAATAGTGATCTTTTGCCATAAAAACTCCTTAGTTCTCAATTCTCATCATTGCAAGATTGCCATGGACAACTTCAAGATTATTCAATACTTTAATCGCTTCTTGCATTTTGCTCTCTTTACAGGTGTGTGTTGTGAACAGCAATTTGGCAATAGCATCATCTTTGGTCGGTTTTTGCAACATAGAGGCAATAGAGATACCAAACTCACCCAGAGCCGAAGTAATGGTAGCCAAAGCACCACTCTTGTCATCGACTTCCAGTCTGATGTAGTATTCAGTTTCTATCTCATCTCTGGAGAGTAGTTTTAAACCAGACTCCAGGCCTTTTTTGTAGCCTAACATTGGTCCGTGATAACCACGTACAATGTCTACGATGTCTGCTATAACTGCTGAAGCTGTAGCATCACCGCCTGCACCGGGACCGTAATACATGGTTTCACCGACACGGTCACCTACCACAGTGACTGCGTTCATGACACCGTCCACTTTGGCGATCATGCTCTCTTGAGGTATCATGGTTGCATGGACTCTCAGCTCTACACCGTCATTTACTTTTTTGGCAATACCAAGCAGTTTAATTTCATAGCCGAACTCTTTGGCAAAGGCCACATCTGTCTGGGTAATGTTTTCAATACCTTCAATGAGAATATCTTCAGGCTTCGCATCAATACCATACGCAATACTTGCCAAAATAAGAAGCTTGTGAGAAGCATCAAAACCACCCACATCAAAAGTAGGGTCTGCTTCAGCATAGCCTAACTCCTGGGACTCTTTAAGTATATCGTCATACTGTGCACCTTCGTTGATCATTTTGGTGAGCATATAGTTACAGGTACCGTTCATGATACCTTTAATGGAGTCAATATGGTTGGCTGAAAGGCCATTACGCAAGGCACCGATGATCGGGATACCGCCTGCGGTACTCGCTTCATACATCAAAGGAATATCACCTGCGATCTCCTGAAGTTCATAACGGTGGTAGGCTAAAAGTGCTTTGTTGGCAGTCACAACAGCTTTACCGTTCTCCAAAGCTTTTTTAACCAGGGCGTACGGCTCTTCAACCCCGCCCATGAGCTCCACGACAATATCGATCTCAGGATCATTGATGACATCCATAGGGTCATCACTTAACTTAATGGAAACCCCGCGGTCTTTAGAAAGATTTTTAACCACACCTGACTGAACAACGATCTTCTTCCCTGCTCTGGCTTCTATGATGTCTGCATTGTCTTCAAGTATATTCGCAACACTTGCACCCACTGTTCCGACACCGAGTATACCTATCTTAACCATTCTTTTTATCCTCTTCCAACTTCTTTAGGAATTTTTTAATATTTCTTGCCGCCTGACGGATACGTTTTTCATTTTCGATCAAAGCAATACGTACATACTGATCACCATGAATACCAAAACCGATACCCGGGCTTACTGCCACATCGGCTTCCAGCAAAAGCTGTTTTGCAAACTCCAGTGAACCCATCTCTCTTGCCACTTCAGGAATCTTTCCCCAAATGAACATGGAAGCATTCGGTTTAGCCAAAGGCCAGCCTGCTTTTCCAAAAGAGTCGATCATCACATCACGTCTTTTCTGATAACGGGGAATAATTTGCTCATCCGGTACATATCCGTGCTCGTCAAGTGCCACTGTTGCTGCCACCTGTATAGGGGTGAACATTCCGTAGTCCAGCCAGGACTTCATACTCTGAAGTGCGCCAATGAGTTTTTTATTACCCACGATGAACCCGACTCTCCACCCTGCCATATTGTATGACTTGGAGAGGGTATAGGCTTCAACAGCCACATCTTTGGCCCCTTCCACTTCAAGAATAGAAGGTGTTTTATAGCCATCAAATGTAATGTCCGCATAAGCGATATCTGAAATAATATAAAAACGCTTCTCTTTTGCCAACGCTACCAGCTTCACATAAAACTCCGGTGTCACGGTTGCCGTAGAAGGGTTATGGGGGAAGTTCACCACAAGGTATTTGGCCTGAGGGACATTGTTTTCCAGGGACTCATTCACATCCTTGAAAAAACGCTCTTCATCGACTTCAAATGTCTCTTCATTAAACACAAGTTCCATTTTTTCAACCGATCCGCCTGCCAGGACAAAAGCCTGAGAGTGGATAGGATAGGTAGGATCCGGTACAATGGCCACATCACCCGGGTTTGTAATGGCCTGTACAAGGTGAACATAGCCCTCTTTACTTCCCATGGTCGCAACCACCTCTGTGTTAGGGTCAAGGTCAACATTGTATTTACGTTTATACCAGTTACTCATGGCAAGACGCAGTTTATAAATACCTTTACTCGCAGAGTAACCATGTGTCTTCTTACGTGCTGTTTCACATAACTTGTCGACAATAGGCTTTGGTGTGGGGGCATCCGGATTTCCCATGGAAAAATCTATAATATCATTTCCGTCTCTTCTGAGATTCATCTTAAGATCATTGATCTCGGCAAATAAGTATTTCGGTAATCTGTTTATTTTATCAAATTGTATTTCATCAAACATATTTTCTCTCTTTTAGTATGATCTGTTTTCTTCATCATGCTGAGTATTCTGAACCTGTACATGTTCTATACTCAAATCTTTCACATTCTCTATCTCAGAGACATCATCACTCTTTTTGTCCGAACCTATCAGCTGACTGAATTTTTCTTCCGAAAAGGGAAGCATGGCATTTAACTTCTCTTTATCAAAATTGCTATAGGCGAACCAAACGGCATAAATGATCATAAAGAAGATGACGAGCTTCAACCACTTTGACATCCCTTTTTTCTCTTCTACAATAGGCAGACCAAGCGTGATACTCTCATTCTCTTCGCGATGATTCTCATAATAGTTAATGGCCTCTTCTTTTAATTTGGAGAGGTCGGTATTGTATTCTCTTTCAATGATCGAAATGAATCCCATCGTCTTGATCCGATTGATCTTTGAAAAGTCACCTGCAATAAGGGCTTCAATATTGTCTTCCGATATATTGGTTCGTTTATTGATCCCGTCTACACTGTTTTCCTCAAGTATGTCACTTAACTGCATAACCCATCCTATGTAATAAAATTGCTGCGGCCGCGCTGACATTCAGTGAATCGAACGCATGTTTCATCTCAATAGAGATCACCGTATCTATCTTGGACCTTGCCTTCTTCGAAAGACCTTTGTCTTCACTCCCCAGAACAAGCACCCTTTTTGCCGGAAAAGTCATTTCCTGTACTGCTGTACCGTTCATATCTGCCCCGTAAAAAGAGAAACCGACCTGTCCGAGTTCATTGAAGACATCCATAATGTTATGGTTGACCATCATAGGCATATCGAGCAGTGCACCTGAACTTGTACGGGCAATGGCTGCAAAGTTCAACTGCTTCACACCTGTAGCAACAATGGCTTCCGCACCCAAAGCATAGGCTGAACGTACAATGGCACCAATGTTTCCTACATCTGTCAAGCCATCAAGAACCACAATGAAACTGTTTTTCTTCACTTCAGCGAGGGTGCACATTTCAAAATCCTTGACTTCAAGAAGAATACCCTGGTGATTGCCGCCTTTGCTCATGGACTGTGCCCATTTCTCTTCAAGGAATTTGATCTTATCATGGTGTTCATGAAAAAGTTTTTGCGGTAAGATGCCTTTTTTGGCAACATAGACAGTGGTAATCGTATCGGGGTGTGTCTCTAAAGCGTAGAGGCACACTTGCTTTCCATAAATAATCATAAGAATGATTTTATCTAATTTTTACTTGAAATCTGCGTGCCAGCATTTTTAAGTCCCTATACCTTACTTGGAAATGAGTGTTTCATACCACTCTTTCACACTCTTGTCAGAGAGCTGTGAGAGCAGTTTTGCCTTCGGTTTCGGTGGAAGATCAAGCTTCAGCACTTCTGCAAAAGAGAAGCTTTTTTCACTGCTTTTCTTAGCAGAGATCACCACGACCCACTCTCCGCGTATGGTCAGTTCTTTGAATGTTTCATTCAATTCTTTGGCTGTGCCACGGTAATAATTCTGGTATTTTTTAGAGATCTCTTTGGCTAAAAAAAGTTCCCTCTCTCCATCTTCAGCAAGAATTTCATGAAGCAGTTTCTCTAACCTGTGCGGTGATTCATACAGCACCGTGTTATAGCCATTATTCATTGCTTCAGAAAGTGCAGAAGCGCGTTCTTTCCCTTTATGCGGTAAAAAAGCATAAAAAAGGAACTTGCCCTCTTCAAATCCGGAAGCAGCATAGGCAGTCGTCACCGCAGAAGCACCTGGAAGCACGTCGTATTTCAGCCCCTGTGCCTGACAATAAGCCACAAGCAGTTGCCCCGGGTCGGAGATGACAGGCATACCGGCATCACTCACGTAGACGATCTCTTTTGCATCAAGGACCGAAGCAAACTCTTCAATACGTACTGCCCCGTTGTGTTCATTAAAAGAGATGAACTCTGCTTCGGGATACGTCATATCAAACCGCTCTTCAAGCAAGCGTAAAAGCCGTTTGGTCTGACGTGTATCTTCACAAAAAAAGAGTGTTGCTTTCTCAAAAAGCTTCATAGCTCTAATGGTAATGTCCTGGGGGTTTCCAATGGGGGTGGGGATGAATGTGATCATGGGGTGCCTTTAGGCAATATAACGTAGGGGCAGATACAAGATCTGCCCAAACAAATTAAGAAAGTTTATATTTGCTTTTAAACTTCTCAACTCTACCGGCAGCATCAAGGATCTTCTCAGACCCTGTAAAGAACGGGTGACATTCATTACAGATATCAATACTCATCTCTGGCTTATTTGTTCTAATTTCAAACTCGTTTCCACAAGCACATTTTACTTTACATTCCATGTAGTCCGGGTGAATACCTTTTCTCATTGTATTTCCTTAAAAGTTAATTTTTATGACAGGTAACTAGCCTGTTCCAGTCAGTGACTCTTCCGTATTTGCAGGCAAACAGGGTCATTGCAACAGTCTTGCTGAGACAATTTAGAATGGTATTCTATCGAAAAATGTTTAAAACACTATAAAAGTCAACAAAAAATGCACTTTAAAGAAGAATGAGAGAGAAGCCGATTTTTATCAAGAAGGACTGCTGAAAAGATCAGCAAGCCCGGTATATATTATTTTAAACCACTAATATATTTAGCAAGAGCACTAATTTGCATATCACTAAGCTTAACAGTCTCATTTTTCATTATTTCACTGCTTTTATGCATAGTGTATGTCCCAACACCTTTGTCCTGATCTCTATATGCTCTTATTGTGAGTGCCAATACTGTTGCATCTCTACCAGCTAATGGTGCTACTCCCGATTCAGGACTTTTTTCAGCCTTTTCACCATGACATAGTGAACATTGCTGTTTGTAAATTGCCGCACCATCTATATCTTTTGCGGAAAATGTACCTGAATTATTTGCCTGTACAGCATCTGCTGCTACTAAACTACCACTTGCAAGCAATGCAGCTATAATACTCTTCATTTTTAAATCTCCTAAATAACTAAAATTTTTCTTACAGATTTATTATACATTTCTTAAGCTTAATCCATTAACAATTTACATTTTTCAGCAAGAAGTAATCCTATCATAAAAAGAGGTCTATATGGCCGATTTATTTTTATAAGGTTTTAGAGAAGTTTTTTAGATGCCACTGCACATACTGCAGATTCACTCTTTAAAACCAAGGGCGTCTCAAAACCAATAATATTTTCTTTTTTGAAAAGCAGTACTTCTTCGTCATGAAAACCACCTTCACAACCAATGACAATACTGTCGAATGCTGCATTTGAGACAAAGTTGTTTTCAGAGAAGTTCAGCATTTTACTCTCTGGGTATTCCGCCAGAAAATCTTGCATATTGTCAGCCATTTCAAGCTGCATCATTTCAGACCTTCCGGACTGCTGTGAAGAATTCAAAAGTATTTTTTTCAAACGTTTAAAGTCCGGTTTGAAACTTTTCTGGGAGCGTTTACAGTAGATGAAGGTAATTTTTTCTACACCCATTTCATTGAGTGAAGGCAACACTTTTTCAATATTTTTTGGGTCTATCACACACCAGCCGATATGTAAAGATCCTAAAGCTTTCACTTCAAGTTTTGTACTCTCCTGAAGGTCAAGTATCACGGAGCGTTTATCGATAAAAGCAATGCGGTAACGATGTAAAAGACCGTCTTCCAGATTGCGCAGATAAAGTGTATCGTCCACTTTATGTCTGCGTACTTTGAAAATGTAACGGTGGTCGTCACCACTTAGGGTCAACTGTGCCTTGCCTGCTTCTTTCTGATAAAGATATAACATTTTAGATAGCCAGGATACCTTTGGCTTTAAGTATCATCAGTACGACCATCGCTGCAACGAGTAAGATCTGTATGATGGAGATCTTTATAAACCCGCCCTTAAGCACCTTGTGCGTTTCAGGGTTTTCGATCTTTGCAATTTTAATAAGCTTGTATTTTTTGATCTCTATAAACATCATCAGTCCCCAGATGACGATCATAATCATCGTTGCAATTGAAAGACCAAGATCGCCAAAGACCATCGCGATCAGTCCGGTAAAGGCGATCATCGTTGCGATCCCCTGAAACACCATTGTGTAAATAAAACTTGCTTTTCTAAACCCTAAAGGTTTTTGTGCTGTCATCTTCGGGATGAACAATCCCGCTACCAAAAAGGCTAAAAAAACCTTTACTAAAATACTGTGTGTTGCAAGCATTTGTGCTATCATAAGTGATCCTTGAATATGGTTTTAAAACCGGATTATACCCTATTTAGTTATAATCGAAATAATTTACATCAAAAGGTTTTTCATGGCTGTTCTCATCACCGAAGCACTCGACATCATCTATAAACATATCACCCCTGTCAACACGGAGATACTCCCCATAGAGATGGCACTGGGACGTGTCCTCTCCAGGGAGTGTGTCGCCACCTTTGACCTGCCGCGCTTTGACAACACCGCCATGGACGGCTATGCGGTCAAGTGTGCCGATGCAGGCACTGTCGTACACTGTGACAGCGTCATCTATGCCGGAGACAACCCGGAGATGGTACTTCAGGGAAAGACCGCCCTGCGCATCATGACCGGTGCCCCCGTACCGAAAGGCTGTGAAGCCATTGTCCCTTTTGAACGCGTCAAGATCGACCATGAAAAAGTAAGCCTGCCCAAAACCATCCGCGAGGGAGACCACATACGGCGCGCCGGAGAAGATATGAAGTGCGGAAGTGTCTACCTGAAAAAAGGAGAGCAGCTCACGGCTTACGGCATCACCCTGCTTGTGAGTCAGGGACTGACCCATGTGGAGGTCTACCGCAAGATCAGAGTAGCCGTCTTCTCTTCGGGAGACGAACTGCGCTCCCACTTCGATACTGCTGAGGCACATCAGCTTTACAACTCCAATACACCCATGTTTCTCAACAGAGCAAAATCACTTGGCTGTGAAGTCACTTACATCCCCAACATCGAAGACAAAGTTGAAGCCCTTGAAAAAGCCATTAAAACTTCCCTCAATGCCGACATCATCATCACTTCCGGAGGGATGAGCGTGGGGGACAAAGATTATACGCAGGAAGCCTTTGCCAACTGCGGCATGCAGCTTCATTTCAACCGGGTACAGATCAAACCCGGTGCACCCATCGCTTTTGGGAACATCGGAAAGACCGCCATTGTCAATCTGCCGGGGAATCCCCTGGCAGCCATGATCAATTTTGAAATATTTATCCGTTCTCTGATCCATAAAATGTCAGGAAAGTCCGCCTATTATCTCCATACGATCGAAACGGTCATTGCGGAAGACTTCTTCCCTAAGAAGGGAAAATATACCGTCACACTGGGACGTTTTGACGGTCAAACATTCATACCCCTACGTCGGCAGATGGCAGGTATGGTCTGTCCGATGCAGGAGGCAGAAGCGATGATGCTGACCACACCGGAGAGAGAAGTCATAAAAAAAGGGGAGAGGATCAAGATCATTCCCATTGCCTGGGAGTTTTTGGCAGAGCATAAAAAGGATTTCTACAGCGCCTAGGCATCACACCTTTTTGGGGTTGATACTGCGTTCTTCTTTTAAGAGCTTCTCCCAGAGCTGAGGGTCGCTCCATTCGCTTTTAACCTGCTCTGAAAAACAGATATCCTCAAGCTTTATCTCCCCCATAAGCAGGCTGTGGGCATCCTCTTTAAACCCCTGTGCATAACCCGTTTCCGTCTCATGCACAATGATACTGTGAAGCTTCACCTCATTTTCACCATTTTGCATATCGGTACAGGCAAGGACACGCTCGACCATCAGATAGATCACCCGCGAGAATTGTTCCGCGGAAGGGGAAACAGGTAATTCCACCCATCTGCGACTGTACTGCTTCATGGCATCTCTATAGGCTTTGTCATCCTGTGACCAGAGGGTAATGGCATGATCAAAAGAGTCGATCAGCTCTTTGATATAGCGCTTCGTTAAACCAAAATCATAGACCATCTGACCATTGTCAAGATAGTTTGACTCTAAGAGCACTTCTACTTTATAGGAGTGCCCGTGAATATTTTCAGAACAACGCTGTGTAGAACAGTCACGTACAATATGTGCATTTTCAAATTTAAAAAGTTTTCGTATTAACATGAAGCGATTTTAACCAATCTAACTTAAGAAAAGCGCCAACTATATTTTACATCCTCTTCCGGCAATATCTTCCAGGCTCGATTCCCGAAACATTCTTTGCAGCAAAAGTTTCGGTTCCATCCACTGGTCATGCAAAGCACATTTACACAGCCCGTTACAAAAGCCTATACCCAAAACACACTGCTCGTCTTTTATAGAATCATTAAAGATATCCAGAATATCACTCACCATGATTTCGGAAGTTTTCTTTTCAAATTTGTATCCGCCTTCTCTTCCCCGTATTGATACCACCAAACCGACTTTTACAAGTTCCGTCATGATTTTAGTCAAAAATTTATAGGGTATATAGAGTGCTCCCGCCAGTTCTGTAGCATTCATAAGTTTAGAATCTTTTTGATCTGCCATATAAGCTAGGATCCTTATAGCATATTGTGAACTGTTGCTCAATTGCATATGACTCCTTTAAATAATCATTTTTGCGTCATATTATACAAAAATAAATATAATTACTACTTAAAGGTAGAATTAATAATATCTCGCTAATATTCCAATTACTACTTACTGGTAGAATTTAAAAAGAGGATAATCCATGACTGAACGTATAACGAAAAGTATGGCAAAGAATATCTATTATGGTGGCGGTACATTCGCACTGTTGATATTCATTGCCCTTACTTTTGATACTGTACATCAAATTCCAAAGCGGTCCAATCAGCAGAATATGACTGAAAGTGTTGTAGCAGGAAAGAAACTTTGGGAAAAAAATGACTGTGTCGGCTGTCATACTATTGTGGGAGAAGGCGCTTATTATGCACCGGAACTCATGAACGTATTTCAAAGAAGAGGCGCTTCTGACGAAACAACATTTAAAGCTTATATGCAAGGGTGGATGGCTGCACAACCGCTCAGTACACCAAACAGAAGAAAAATGCCACAGTTTCATTTAACACCGGCAGAAGTTGATAATTTATCGGATTTTCTAATCTGGACATCAAAAATCAATGCCAATGAATGGCCACCAACAATTGAAGGGTAGGACGAAGATATGAAATATACTTCACAAGCGGTCGCAAAACCGTATTTTATTTTTGCATTGATTCTTCTTGCAGGAGAAATTATTTTTGGTTTACTTATGGGTATTCAGTATATTTGGGGAGATTTTTTATTCCCTTTGATCCCATTTAATGTATTGAGAATGGTACATACAAACTTACTTATCGTGTTGTTGTTATTCGGTTTTATGGGTGCCACTTATTATTTGGTGCCGGAAGAGACAGAAACAGAACTCTGGAGTCCGAAATTAGCGATGATCACTTTTTGGGTATTCGTAGTGGCAGGTGTGCTTACTATTTTAGGATATTTATTTGTACCTTATGCCCAATTGACCGAGCTTACCTTCAACAATCTTTTACCTACGATGGGTAGAGAGTTCCTGGAGCAGCCTTTACCAACCAAAGTCGGAATTGTTCTTGTTGTACTCTCTTACCTTTTGAATGTCACTATGACAGTCATTAAGGGAAGGAAAACAGTGATTACCACAGTGCTTTTAACAGGTCTTTTAGGTCTTGCCGTGTTCTTTCTGTTTGCATTCTATGTACCAGATAATCTTATCATGGATAAATTTTTCTGGTGGTTTACTGTTCACTTATGGGTTGAGGCAACCTGGGAACTTATTCTTGGTGCCATTTTGGCCTTTGTACTGATTAAAGTTACCGGTGTAGACAGAGAACATATTGATAAATGGCTATACCTCATCATCGCAATGACTATGGTATCGGGTATTCTAGGAACAGGTCACCACTTCTTCTATATGGGTGCGCCTGAGTATTGGTTGTGGATAGGGTCTATCTCATCTGCAGTTGAGCCTTTACCTTTCTTGCTTATGATTTTATTTGCCTTTACTATGAGTAGAGAAAGGAAAATAAAGCATGACAATGAAATGGCTCTTACCTGGGCAAAAGGTACAGCAGTCATGGGATTCTTAGGCGCTGGAGTTTGGGGATTCTTCCATACACTTGCACCTGTCAACATGTACACACACGGTACTCAGTTAACTGCTGCACATGGTCACTTGTCTTTTTACGGTGCGTATGTGATGATTATTTTTACAATGATCTCTTATGCTATGCCAATATTGAGAGGTCGCCCTCATGGGAATTGTGCAAAAGCACAAAAAGTCGAACTTGTTTCTTTTTGGATGATGAATATCGGTATGTTAGGTCTTACATTAGCGTTAAGTGCAGCAGGTGTTGTTCAAATAATGGATCAACGTGTTGGTACGCACCTTATTGGCTTTATGGAGTCACAGGAATCCATCAATGGTATTTACATGGTTCGTGCCGCTTTTGGCGTACTTGTATTTACAGGGTTACTCACTTATTTTTACAGTTTCTTTGTAAAAGAACCGGCAAAAGCATAGTCCATGAAAATGCTTCATTATTGGCTTGAATTTGAAGAGAGTATGGGAAAAGTTTGGGATAGATATCTCAATAAGAAAGTCCATAAATTTCATGAAGAGCAGATAGTCTATTTTGAAGACATTTCCAAATCTTTACATATTTTTCACCGCCTTATAGGTGGTGAAAAAGCAAAAGAACTTAAAATAACGGACAAAAGATATGTTGAGACGACACGAACACTTTTAGAAAAGCTCTCTTTTTTAGGAAAAGAATTTTACTTGACATGGCAAGATGAAGAGGCTGTCTATCTTCCTGCATCATTCGCCTATTTTGCTACAAAAGAGCAAAATGAGATGCTTTACTATTGGCTTGTTGCACTTGCAGCACAAGTGAAAAACATAAACAACCGCAACCTTATAGAACAAAATATGCAAGCGCTGCATTACCTTACAAAACGATATAGCGGTTTTGATCTTTTTTACAAAGAAGCAACACCTTACCTTGTGGATAAATATGAACAATTATCATTTCTTAACTCTTTAGATGCACAGTCAAATGAAGATTTAATAAATGCGTATCCAAACCCTTTATGGATATACCCACCCTCTATCACGGCGAACTATGCCAACGATAACGAAGAGGAAGAACAAGTAGCGCCAACAAGAGATGATAGGGATCAATCTGAAGAGCTTCAGATGAAAAAGCAGACCGAACAGATAGATGACAAACATGAAACAGATGGTTTCTTGGCTTTTTTACCAGAATCTTTAATGAGTATCTTTGAGCAAGTAAATGTAGACCGATGCGAAGATGACAGTTTTGATGAAGATGCGTTGTATCATGCTGAGGATTTGGATGAGATCACCATTGGACAGAAACAGGCAAACCTTTCGGCACGTATTAAAATGGATTTGGAACTTTTACCTGACAATACGGTGATATATCCACTTGGCAAAGGACACTATTTGGATGAGTGGGATTACAAAAAAAATGATTATTTAGTGAAATATGCCCGTATCTTACCACAAGTCACTATGAATGTACTCCCCATAGAACTTCCACAAAGACTTAAAAAAACGGTCAAACACATTCAGGCGGAACTTGATATGCTCCAACTCAATCGCATTAAAAATGACCGTCTACCGTATGGAGATGAACTCAATATGGATAGCTGGATAGAGTATATGTCACATCAAAACAAATCAATGCATCATCAAAATTTCTACACCACTTATGAAAAAAAAACACGTGATATGTCGACACTGCTTTTAGCCGACATATCACTCTCGACAGAAGGGGGTATCACCCAAGAGATACGAATTATCGATGTGATTAAAGATTCGCTGATGGTTTTTAGCGAAGCCCTTGAGAAGCTTGAAGATAAATTTGCTATTTATACTTTTTCTTCACTTCAAAATAAAAAGGTCTATTTTAATATTATTAAAAATTTTAAAGACAGATATGATGCTTTGATACGCGGTAGAATTGATAGCATAAAGCCACAATACTATACCAGAATGGGTGCTGCTATTCGGGAGAGTATCACCATATTAGATAAACAGCAAAATTCAAATAAACTCTTACTTATCATTAGTGACGGTAAACCAAATGATGAAGATAGATATGATGGGCGTTACGGTATTGAAGATACAAAAAAAGCACTTCAGGAAGCGAAGAAAAAAGGGATTACACCATTTTGTATTACGATTGATCTGGATGCAAAAGAGTATTTGAATTATCTTTTTGGCGCTAACGGCTATGCTATTGTACGCAATGGACAAAAGTTACCAAAAGTGCTTACTGAAGTTTATATAAATTTAACCAAATAAGGAATGAAAATGATGTCACACACTTACTATTTACCCCAATCAAATGAAGTGGAGCTTTTTCAAGCAGCCGCAGGTATGAATCTGCCTGTTCTGATCAAAGGACCCACAGGATGCGGAAAAACCAGATTTATCGAAGCTATGGGTGAAGAACTTGGTCGAGATGTCTATACTGTGGTTTGTCATGATGATTTAAGTGCAGCCGATTTGGTCGGTCGACACCTTATAGATGAAAATGGTACTTATTGGCAGGATGGACCATTGACAAAAGCGGTACGCAATGGTGGCATTTGTTATATTGATGAAATTATTGAAGCCAGAAAAGACACCACTGTTGTACTCCATTCTCTTGCTGATTACAGAAGAATCCTACCCATAGACAGAACAGGTGAAGTGATAGAAGCACATCCGGACTTTATGCTTGTAGTCTCTTATAATCCCGGGTATCAAAATGTACTTAAAGGAATGAAGCCCAGCACAAAACAGCGTTTTATTTCTTTGAGTTTTGATTATCCAAAACCTGATATAGAAAAAGAGGTACTCATCAATGAAAGTGGCGTAGATGCCCAGACTGCACAAAAGCTTGTAGATATCGCAAGCGAGATAAGACAACTTGATGATACAGACATTCAAGAAGCCGTATCCACAAGACTGCTTATCTATGCAGGGAAACTTATTGTCAAAGGATTTGATCCCTATCAAGCCTGTATGCATACGATAGTGGAATCACTGAGTGATGACAATGATGTACTCTCAGTACTTGAAAAGCTTATTGCACTCCATTTTACAAAGAATGAAGATGCATAATGCAGCACTGAAAAAAGAGCCATATCCTCCTGGGGATTTCGGCATTTGGATCATTATTTATGTGGAACTTATTACCTTTGGTCTTTTTTTTATAGGTTACGCTTTTTCACGCAGAGCAAATCTTGAAATGTTTAACCACTCTCAGCTGATGCTGGAGACAACATCAGGGTTTATCAATACGCTGCTTTTGGTAACAAGTAGCTATTTTGTGGTGAAAGCAGTCACAAGTATTCAAAACATGACAGATAATCGCCGTGAAGAGTTCAATAAAAAAGCATCCAAATGGTTGTTTCTTGCTATGATTTTTAGTGCTGGGTTTTTAGTCAATAAGATATTTGAGTTTTCTCATATGTTTGGGGAAGGACTTACTCTTAGTACAAACAAGTTCTTTATGTTTTATTTTATGTTGACCGGCTTTCACTTTATGCATGTGCTTCTAGGCTCTATTATTTTATTTAATATTTTTCAAAAGACAAGAATCTATGGCTATACCATCGAAGATCATAAAGGGATAGTGAGTGGTGCTGCGTATTGGCATATGGTAGATTTTTTATGGATTATTCTCTTTCCATTAGTATATATTATAAGATAAGGCAAAAAGATGACAAAAACTTTAGAAATTGTTTGGATAATTTTAGTGGGCTTGACTATTTTTGCCTACCTCTTGGGACATTTGCATTATATCAATAGCTTTTTTGTCGCCATACTGCTTGTAACAACATTTATAAAAGTACAGTTGGTGTTGGATTATTTTATGGAACTCAAAAATGTTACGGGGAAATATAGATGGATACCAAGCATATGGCTTAGCATTGTTATGTCACTTATTGCTGTGGCATATTATCTACCCGCGTAGTATGCACTGACCATACCTGTGAATCTAAGGTATGGCAGGTGCATCGATCTCTTCGCCCAAAAAAGCATAACTCTTGCCTATACGTGCCACAGGGTCAAATGAGATAGTCAGTCTCTCTTTATCGGTAATGACCTCATCATTGACAAATATCTGCCTGACATTTAATACCAGAGGAATCGTTGTTCCTCCGCCAAGATCTATCTCCTGATTAAGCTCACAGACATAGGCACAGGGCACTCCCTTGATCATAGGAGGATAGCCTTCCGTAAAGGTCTCTGTTTCAATGGAAAACATTTCTGCTTCACTGACATCTTTATCCAATCCTTTAGAGGAAAAGTGCATCTTCTCCAGATCATTCTCCTGCACCATACAAATCGTACATTTTTGATGTTTACGTATATTTGCAAGCGTATCTTTAGGACTAGCGTCAGGCTTATGTCCTACGGAAATAAGTACAGTAGCAGGCTCAGAAGACAAGCCTATAAAATAAGAGAACGGGGCAATGTTAACCACACCGTCATCTTCCGTCACAACCCAAGCAACAGGTCTGGGGATGATGGTCTGTGCCATCAGTTTGTAAGTTTCGTTTAACGCTTTATCTTTACCTAGATCAAATATCATTTTTTACCTTCCATGGTGTTTCTACTCTGTTTTTGACAGCACTTTCCTCTTGTCTTTGAGGGGTATCTTTTTGTATCCATTGCTGCAATGTTAAAATATGCCCGTGTGTTAATATACTTTTAAATGCAGGCATCATCACATGAAATCCTTTCCATTTCCCTTGACTTCCATTCTGAATGGTATCTCTTATTTCCTTGGCATCTCTTTTGGATATCTGTGCAAAAGAGGGAGCTACCACTGACTTGTTCATCGCATGACAGTTAAAACAGCCATTGCTGCGTGCCAGCTGCTCTCCTTTGGGAAGGGCCTCAAATGCAGCTCTCTTCTGCATCTGCGTTAAATATGTCTGCTGATCATAAAAATCATACATATAGGAAGCGATCGCTTCAAGTTCATCTTTTGTGACATTGCCTTTCTGTGACGGCATCACCCCGTAGGTTTTAAGGCTCTCTTTGTCACAGTACGATTTATCTTTACTTGGGTTTATCACATAATCCTGGACAAAAGGAATGAATTTGCTGAACTTTTCATCATTCATGCTGATTTTCATAAAATCTTTTAAGTGAAAGACCACTGCCATCATAGGCGGTGCCTTTTCGTCTTCATAAGTATCAGGCGGCATTTTTAAGTTATGGCAGGAGGCACACTTCTGTACTATCAGTGCTTTTCCGTTATACTGCTCTTTCTGATCAGGCTTTCCACAAGCGGTAAAAAGAAATACAGCGGTAGTCCCCAACAAAAAACGTACAAATTTTCTTTTAAGATTTAGGGACATTAAACAACATCTGCTTTCTCTTTGACAAACAGGTTTTTAATTTTATCATAGATACTGACTTCTTCCTCAAACACTTCATCTTTTTCAGGTTTTTCCTGCGTATAATAACTTTCCGGCAAAGCATTCTCGGCAGTACCGTCCACATTGATCACTACAAGTTCAGGGTGAATAAGCTCTCTCAGTTTTTTTTGTACAACCATTTTAGTGGTCATGAGACTCATAGCACAACCATGGCAGGTACCGGTCAACTCTATGTAAACCGTACCGTTCTTTGTTCCCAAAAGGTCAATAGCCCCACCATGGGATTCCACATATTCATTGACTGTCGGTAGATGATTTTTAACCGCTTCATAGACATCTTCATCTGAAAAATTCATAATATAATCCTTTATAATCAATATTATAACTAAGGTTAATATAGTACTCTTTTGCTTAAATAAGACTAAATTACTCTTATTTTATCTTTTTTAGCTGTGTACTTACAGCAAATCCAAGTATTAGCAGTACAATACTCATCGCGTAGATCACCGTATAACTGCCTATATACTTTAAAATAATCCCTCCAAGAATGGGGAAAAAGAGTCCCAAAGAGGCAATATTGGTCTGCAAGGCAGTATAAATGGGTCGTTTCTCTTCCTGGGCTATTTCAATGACCAGATTCATTCCGGAAATATTGAATCCGTCCAGTGCTATCCCGAAAAGCAGGAAGATCAAGGCATAGGAATAGACATTGTCTGCGAATACCGCGATGGAAAAAGCAATGATCATAAAAATAAAACTCAAAGAGAGCATTTTTTCATAGGCATTGATCTTCCGCCATAAAAATGTACTTCCAATGATACTTCCAAGCATCTGTACGGTAATAAACCCACCCAGCATCCATCCGGTCAATGTAAACGTACTGTTGGCATTCAGGATCACGAAAGGCATAGACAGAAAGTAACTGTAACTGAGAAAAATAGCCAGGATCTGCTGCTGCAGTCTCTTATCTTTTTTAAGCAGCAGCATGGCATTTCGGATAAAGGTTTTAAATTCTTTCTCTTTCACAGAGACATTTTCCTTGGAGGGTTCTTCTATTGTAACAAATGTCAGAAAACCGATCACCATGAACACAGAACTGACCATGAAAAGATAGGCATAGTTCAAAGGTGCTTCATAATTGTTCAAGACATATCCAGCAACGCCTCCACTGATAATGGAAGCCACAGAACCTGCTATCTGTCTGTTTGCCATGGTCGTACCGCGATACTCTTTGGAAAAAAGCTTGGCCTGAAGTTCTTTAAAATAGATCGCTCCAAATCCTGCGGAAAAAGAGAAGAAGAAAAGTCCTGCACCTATCAAAAAAAGTGTCAAAGGTTTATTGCTGTCCCCGATAAAAAAAATACTCAAGCCAATAGAGAACCAGGAGACCCAGCGAAAGAAAAAAACTTTTCCCAAATAAGGCAATACCCGCTTGTAAGCCTGTGCATGAAAAGCGGCGTAGAGTTGTATCATGATCGCTCCGCCACGAAGCAAAGAAGCAAAAACACCTACCATAATCACACTGTCACTGAAATGGTGCACCATCAAAGGCAGGATGGTGGAAGGCTCGGCAATGGTAATTGCCAAGGCCAGAAAGAAAGCGTGTACTACATTTTTAGTGTTATTTTTAGGGTCATCTATTTTGAACATATGCTCAGCCCTTAACCTTTGCTTTGAAAAAGTGCTTTCAGACATTTCCATTTAAAAGAGACCCTCGGTACTTTTTGTCTATACTGCTCATAGGCTTTGCCAAACTTTTTATCTACTTCCCTCTCTTCAAAAACGATCACCATGACAATAATAAAAAGCATTTCCAAAGGAGCTATGAGAGTAATGAACGTGGGAGAACCGAGTAAAAGTGCCCAGCCAAGAGGCAGCAGAGTCAATCCGAACAGCATAGGATGCCGCATACAGCTGAAAAGTCCTGTCGTGACCAGACGGTTGGTTTCCATACGGGGAATATCACCCACACGTCCTTTGGTCAATTCTCTTCCGCCGTTCCCTGCTGCATTGAATGCCAGTTTAAGTATCACCATCCCCAGTAACGCAGACACTGTATGGAAAGCAATACTGGAGAAAAGCGCTGTACCCCAATCTTGGGAAAGAGAATAGACTGCACCGCCTATCATCATCACGAGCCATAAAAACAGTCGGATCACAACGGATGCAGAAGTATGTATTTTCATATGTTTACTACCTTCACAGTATCTTTTAAGGGCACCTCTAAAAATACCCTCCCAATTCCAAAATCAGAACCTAAAGTCATTATTCCTCAAATGATGCCTTCATTCATTTGAGAGAAATTCTATAAAATCAATAGAAAAAATTCTTCCATAA
>JALSUP010000008.1 GCA_027071315.1 Sulfurovum sp. | reverse complement strand
TTCACAAACTACGAAGAGGTCAAAGCAGAAACCATTAAACGTTCAGCTGTAGGCAGAATGGGAAGCCCGGAAGACCTTGCCGGT
Source organism: Sulfurovum sp. (assembly GCA_027071315.1). GTDB lineage: Bacteria > Campylobacterota > Campylobacteria > Campylobacterales > Sulfurovaceae > Sulfurovum. Next base: position 15,329 of record JALSUP010000008.1, on the reverse strand, counting down.
TCTGTTTACTTCCTCTGTACAGACGAAGCATCCTGGATCACAGGTCAGACTTTGGTTATTGATGGTGGAACTACGTTTAGATAATTCATGTTCTGCTCTTTCCCGTTAATCACACGATAGTGTGCCTGTCGTGGCGAACGCCCTTGAAAGCGATAGCGATTCGAGAGCCACGACGATTTTTTGCTTCGTTTTTTCTAAAAAAATGAAGAGAGAAACAACGCCACAGTTAAATTATGAGGCGATACAAATAAACATAGACATTCCCGTTCATATATATGGGGATGAAAAAGTTCAATAAACAAAAGAATTTCAGATATGCATTCCCACCGGGGACGGATGGGAACGAGTAAATACAAATATACAAATTAAACAAGGAACAGGCAAATGGCAAAACCACAAATTTTTAATATCCCCAACATCCTCGCCTTCATCCGCCTGTTCCTGGCACCCGTCATGTTTTTGTTTCTCGTTAACCAGGATGCATCTCTTTTTACAGGCATCGATAGATCATGGCTCAACTTCACGGCAGCCTTCATCTTTGTGCTTGCTTCTGCAACAGACTTCTTTGACGGTTACATTGCAAGAACCTTCGATCAGGTGACTGTACTTGGTTCTATTCTTGATCCTTTGGCAGACAAAATGCTTACCCTTGCAGGCTTTTTAGGGCTGATGATGTTGGGATTGGCTTCTCCCTGGGCGATCTTTCTCATACTCACAAGAGAACTTTTCATTACCGGACTGCGTGTTTCTGCCGTAAGCCAGGGACTTGACATTTCCGCTTCATGGATGGGAAAAGTAAAAACCGTGGTGCAAATGATAGCCATTGGTTTTTTACTTCTAGAATGGCCTGGTGGTGAAGCACTTTTATGGCTGGCTGTGGCATTAACCCTTTACTCCGGTTATGAATATGTCAGAGATTTCTTCAAAAACACCTCTCTTTCACTCTAAATTAACTCAAATCAAATATTTGTTTAAAAATAAACCACCCATTTCATTTACTTTTCATTAATTTTTAGATACTATCCGTTCATATTTTTAAAAACAAGGAAATTACATGAAATTTACAAAATTAAGTCTCGTAGCTGCATTGGCTGTGAGCGCTGCATTCGCAGGCGGAGATATTGAGCCAGTAGCTGCTCCAGTTGTAGCTGAGTTCCCTCAAACAACAATCGGTGGAAAAGCAACTGCATATTACTATTCAGATGATGCTGCAGACGACATGTTTGGAAATGACAGTTCTGCACTTGGTACAGCAGTAACTCTAGATGTAACACACAAGTTCAATGCAAACATTGCAGCTAACGTGACAGCAATCGGTTTTGCAAACGTACTTGACGAAAACCTATACGCAGGTATCGGTGGATACTTCGAGCAAGAGAGATCTGGTGCTTTCATTAACGTAGCAAATATTACTGCTAACTTTGCAGATACTACATTTGTTCTTGGTCGTCAACTTCTTGACACACCAATGATTGGTGGATTTGACTGGTTACTGGCACCTGGTGCATTTGAAGCATATACTGCAGTAAACTCTTCAATTGAAAACCTTACACTTGTTGGTACATACATCAGAACATGGAGACCAAACAACTCAGGTACTGAGTTTATTGATATCTCTAACAATGGTGATGATAACAACTGGGCAGTAGGTGCAGCATACAGCAGTTCATTCTCTGCAAGTGCATGGTACTACAATGTTGATGCACTAGGTTATTCACAAGTATATGTAGATGGTGGTTATGATTTTGACGTTTTAAAAGTAGCTGCTCAATACGTAAATACGGACTGGGATTTCACAGATGCATCAAATGCATATGGTGCAAAAGTGACAGCTACTTTGGGTTCATTTAACCTTATGGGTGCGTATGTACTTGTTGATAGTAATGTTGTTGGATATGTTGGTAGAGATGGTCTTTACACAAGTTCATGGAACACACTTGGTTTATCACAAGGTGATACATTCAAAGTAGAAGCGGGAACTGAATTTGCAGGAATTACAGCATCTGCATCATATGCATACTATGAATATGAGCAGTATGCAGCTACAACAGATAACAATGAAGGTCATGAAGTTGATGTAATTCTTGGATATGACATGAAAGATTCTGCTTTAGGACTTTTAAGTGCAATAGATCTTAACCTTGTTTATACAAACACTAATTATGGTGATGACAGTTCTGATATCAACGCTCTTGAAGTTTACGCAAACTACAAATTTTAATCAACACTTTTTAAACACACCCTTTTAAATATCACTTCCCTATTTGGGAAGTGATGAGGGTCTTCTCTTTTACCTTTCCAAAAACTCTTACGATTATTGATAATCAATGTCATTTTAATAAACATTAAAGCAGAAAAACAGTAAATTACTATCTATGAATCATAAATGATAACTATTTTCATTTTACTTCTATAACACTATAAGGTAAGTTAATTTATGAAAAAAATTGTTGTTGCTTTGGCCGGACAACCCAATGTCGGAAAATCTTCTCTCATCAATGCTATTTCAAATGCAAAACTCAGAGTCGGTAATTTTTCAGGGGTGACTGTTGACAAAACAGAAGTCGTATTTAACATTTGCGGTGATGAAACCTGTGAAGATTATGAAGTACACATCATTGACCTTCCCGGTGCCTATTCTCTTACGGAATATACCATTGAAGAGAAAGTCACTAAAAGCTTTTTACAGAGTGACGAGTATGACATCATCGTCAATGTGGTAGACTCGACCAACTTACAGCGTAACCTGCTTTTTACTACCCAGCTGCTTGAGACAGGTAAAAAGGTAGTGGTAGCCCTCAATATGAGTGATGAAGCCCAGAATGAAGGCATAGAGATAGATGAAAAACAACTCTCTGCCATATTGGGTGTCCCCTGCATCAAAACATCTGCAACAACAAAAGAAGGTATAGAAGCACTTCAAAGGGCTATTGTAGATGTTTTTGAGAAACAAGAGACAACGGCAAAAGTGATCTACTCTGACCCTATAGAAGAAGAGGTCGCACATATTATCAATTTCATGACAGAGAAGAATTACAAAAGTGACCTTCCCTACAGACATTTGGCTGTCAAACTTTTACAGGAAGATGAAGATGTCTATAAAAAAATGCATGACGAACCCATTTGGATAGAGTTGCTTCCTATTGTAAGAGATGCCCTGCAGCATATCTATTTGCATATGGGAACCAAAAATCTTGAAGAGATCTTTGCCGATGAGCACTTTGCCTTTGCCAAAGGGGCAAAAATGGAAGTGATGTCCGTCAAGTCTATGAAAGCAAAAAACCTTACACAAAAGATAGACAATCTTCTCATCAACAAATTCCTGGGTATTCCCCTCTTCCTCTTTTTTATGTGGGCACTTTTCCAACTTACTTTTGAACTGGGTTCTGTACCTATGGATTACATAGATGCAGCCTTTGGATGGCTTGGAGATCAAGTGAAGTTCATACTGGGTGAAGGGGAATTAAGCTCACTGATCGCTGACGGAATGATCGGAGGTGTGGGCGCGGTCATCATGTTCCTTCCCAATATCATCATACTCTTTTTCGGGATCGCACTGCTTGAAACCACAGGCTATATGAGCCGTGTAGCATTTTTGCTGGACGGATTCTTTCATAAGTTCGGTCTGCACGGAAAGAGTTTTATACCGCTTGTGACCGGTTTTGGTTGTTCTGTACCTGCATACATGGCGGCAAGAACACTGAAAAATGAGAAAGACAGACTCATTACCCTTTTCATCATTGGCTTTATGTCCTGTGGTGCCAGGCTGCCTATTTACGTACTGTTTGCCGGTGCATTCTTTGGTCAGGACCAGGCAGGGAATATTCTTTTCATCATCTATATTTCAGGTGCCATTCTTGGACTATTCATGGCAAAGGCACTTAAAATGTTCGTCTTCAAGGGTGATGACGAACCTTTTGTCATGGAGATGCCAAAGTACAGAATGCCATCGATGAAACTCATCTGGCATACGGTTTACGGTCAGGCAAAATCCTACCTGAAAAAAGCAGGTACGTTCATTCTGGCTGCCTCTGTACTCATCTGGTTTGCGAGTAACTACCCGAAGAACCATGAACTTGAAGCACAGTATGAGACGAAAATAGAAATGGCTGCCGGTGATGATGCCAAAAGCCAACTTAACAATGAACTTTCGCTCAAACTCCTGGAACAGAGTTACCTGGGTAAAGTGGGACATGCTTCAGAACCGTTCTTTGCACCGCTCGGTATGGACTGGCGTATGTCAGTGGCACTCGAGACAGGACTTGCGGCCAAAGAGGTCGTGGTCTCTACTCTGGGTGTACTTTATGCACTGGGTGACCAGGTCGATCAGGAAAGCAGCAGCCTTATTGCACAGATCAAAGCAAACATTCCTTTTGCCTCTGCCATTGCATTCATTGTCTTCGTGATGATCTACCTGCCCTGCCTGGCAGCCTCCATGGTCTTCGCCAAAGAAGCAGGCGGATGGAAGTACCTGGTCTATCTCTTCTTTATGACCACAGCGAGTGCATGGATCTTGAGTTTTATTGCGTACAGAGTCACACTAATGATCACAGGGGGATAAAATGAAATTAACAGAATTAACAAAAGGCGAAAAGGCAGAGATCATTAAGATCGATGCGGAGAAAGCGCTAAGAGACCGCTTGACATCATTTGGTGTGATGCGGGGTGAAGAACTTCTGGTCAAAGGCTGTTCTTTAGCCAAACAGACCATGGAGATAGAAGTAGGTTCAACACTGATCGCACTGCGTAAAGATGAAGCTGAAAAAATAGAAATAGAGAAAATATAATTCATGTAGGGTTGGCTTCAGCCGACCATGATTCATATGTACATATAAGGTCGGCTAAAGCCAACCCTACGGAGGCGAAAATGAAAAAAATAGCATTAAGCAGTATTTCACTAATGATAATGAGTATTGGTACTTATGCAGAAAACATGACTATCTCTGCAGACGACAATGTCACGGAAGCATTGCACACACCGGTCAAAATTAAAACGGTCAGGGGTGTATTGGGAGAGTATGATCTTACGGAACATACCAAAGCACAACTGAGAGCAGGATACATTACTTTTGCTGAAGACGGTGAAAGTTCTACCCATGGCTATGCACTCGCAGGACACGCACACTTCGACACGGGCCGCTGGCAAGGGTTGAAACTTGCAGCAGAAGTCTATACAGTTCTTAATCTGGGGATCAATCAAAACCCACTTAATGTCAATGGTGATTTTTTTGATGAGCATGGAAACAGTTTCATCCTCCTCTCTCAAGCCTATATGGATGGCCAATGGGGAAATACAAAGATAAAACTGGGAAGACAGTCACTAAACACTCCCCATGCAGACGCTGACGACATTAGAATGATGCCAAACTATTTTGAAGCCTATACCATCACAAATACAGACATTGATGACCTGACCCTGACTGCCGGGTTCATTCATAGAATGGCAGGCTGGGAAAATGCTGTCAATGCACAACAGTTCGTCGATGTGGGAGAGACACTGGGCAGCGAACATATCGATGGTATTTACTATGCTTCTGCTTCTTACGACGGCATCAAAGATCTTTCTCTGAGTCTATGGTATTACAATTACCATGATATAGCCAATGTCATTTATGCAGAAGCAGGATATGAGTACATTTTTCCAAAAGAAACCACTCTCACACTGGGTCTGCAATATGACAAGAGTCAGGAAACAGGTGCGGCATTTTTAGGCAGGCAGGATGCCCATACCTACGGACTGAGTATGGAACTGGCAGCAGAAGAGATGGGTGTGCATATACTTGCCGCCTACAATAAAGATAGCGGTGAAACCGGTGCTGTGGGATTAAGTCTGGGAGGTGGACCGTTGTTTACCTCTATGGAAGACCAGACACTGGATGCCATGAGTATGGCAGGAAGTGCGTGGATAGTCGGTGCAGGATTCCATTTCTCCGCTGTCGGTATTGAAGGGCTGCATGCAGGTATTGCCTATGGCTCTTTCAAAGCAGAAGAGGCTTCTTTATATGCATCTCATGAAACAGATATTGCCATAGATTACTTCTTAAACAAAGATCTTTCACTCACAGCGGCACTGGCTTCTGTTGAATTTGACGCCGGTCATCATGAAAACAGTGATGCTCTCAGTAACTACCGGCAATTCAGACTGATCGCCAATTACAATTTTTAAGTTCCAGTGGCAAAGATTTACATGTAAGGCCGGAAGAACCTAGCCGTGTTTTCTTAAGAGTTGAGACTTCTGCTCATACTCTTCTGTACCAATACCGCCACTGGCGTAGCGTTTGTCTAAAATATCCTGGGCATCACTCTTTTTCTCTTTCTTCTCTTGCAGAAGATAATAAATAACAGCGACGATCAAAAGTGGCACAAGCCACCCAAATCCCATACCCCATCCGTGTCCAAAACCATTCATTGCAAATCCTTTCTTTCTTAATTTATCTAGGTAAATTATAGTCAGAAAGTGTGCATTGAATGTGCATACGATGCAAGACGATCAGCTGACCGTAAACTGTCCCATCATACCATTGTCTTCATGCTCAAGGAAGTGACAGTGGAACATGTACGGGTTGGCATCGTCGGCTGTGACATCTGTCATTTTAACAATGAATTTGACACGCTCTTTACCGGCAAGATGTACCACATCTTTGTACCCTTTTTCATTGGCTCTCACCTTTGCGGCAGACCCGTTTCTGGAGATCACACGGAAGTGTGTCGCATGAATGTGGAAGTTATGGTTCATTCCCATATTGTTGATGATCTCCCACTCTTCCACATCGCCAAGGTTCAATCGCTCATCAATACGCATCATATCCATGGATTTACCGTTAATGGTAAACTGTCCCATTCCCTTCATACCCAGTTTGAACACTCTTTTACGTACAGGTGTTTCAATAGGCTCAAGTGTCGTCAAACGACGTGGTGTCGTCGTAACGGCTGTGGCTTCTTTGCTGACATTGACTGTGAGGAATGTTTTTGTATAGTTGAATTCCTGTAAGACCAAAGCACTTCCCATATCATCTGTAAGATCCACTACGATCTCTGCTCTCTCACCCGGAGAGAGTACGATCTTTGACATAGAGACAGGTTTTTCCAAAAAGGCATTGTCGGTTGCAATTTGCTTAAACACTTTTCCGTTCGTAAATCCAAGAGTATACATAGTAGAGTTCGATCCGTTCAGTAAACGGATACGCAGCTCTTTTGCTTCTGCTTCAAAGGTTGGTTCAATGGCACCGTTGGCAATGAACGTATCACCTACATATCCCATATTCAACTGCATATTGCTTGGTGCATAGACCAGAGCCGTTTTGTCTGCTGAAAAGAAACGGTCCTGAAGAACCAAAGGAATGTCATCTATACCATAACGCTGCGGTACATCCAGTGCTCTACTCTCATCATCTTCAATAATGATACACCCTGCCAGACCCTGATAGACATGCGGTGCTGTTTTGTGCATATAGTGTGGGTGATACCAGTTCATACAGGCTCTTTGATCCACAGTATATTTTGCCGACCAGGTACTGCCTACGGCAATGGGCTGGTGTGCCGTTCCGTCCATCTCTCCCGGTACGTGCATACCGTGTCCGTGCATGGTGGTCTCTACCGGAAGTTTATTGGTATAGTTCAGGGAGACATCGTCACCGTTACTAAGCAGAAGTGTCGGTCCGAGGTAAGAACCTTCAATGGCATAGGTTTTTGTTTTGGCACCTTTAAAAAAGGCATGTTCAGCTTCAACCACATCCAGGTCATAGTGCTGCACACCATCTCTAAGCACAGGTCTGCGCAGTTCAGGAATAGGTAAAGTACTTGTTGCCGGCGTACCAGTGTTTCCACCACCTGTACCTCCACCATTGTTTCCTCCACCCATGCGACCACCATTCATGCGACCACCATTGCCACCACCCATACCTTTTCTACCCGCAATCATATCTCCGCTGCTCCCTGCGTTGGCACTGTTGCTTCCTGTCGCTGTTCCACTTTCACATCCGCTCAATAACCAAAGTGACGTAATTGAACTCATTGCTAAAAATTTTCTTCTTTGCATATTTTTTCCCTTATTTAGTTTAGGGCACCTCTAATAACCCTATATGCCCATAACAATTCTAGCTTTTGTCTAGGCTAGGCACTCTTTTGAAGTCCTAGCCGTAGCTAAGTCAAAAAAGAGTAACGACGCATAGGCAGAAGCTAGTATTGCCCACAGGGTGTGCTTTGCAAACGCAATCTTTCACAAGATGCTTACTTCATCTTAGCTTTGGCTAAGATTTGAAAGCCTCTTGCAAAATCTTACATTTGCAAAACCCATTATGAGCGTATAGGGTTATTAGAGGTGCCCTTTAAATGTAATGCAATAGTATGATAAAAGTGTGAGTAAAGTGTGAGTAAGGTTTGCGTTTGACTTTTTGCCATATATAAGGGAAAGAGACACTTAATTCCTTATCTATCCTCACACTTCACTCACACTGTTGTACTACAATTCCCCACCTAAACTAAAGGATACACGATGAAAAAAGCATTGATCGCTTTGAGTGTCACCATCATGACAAGTACATTTGTCTTTGCAACAGACAGTGCCAAAGTACTGGTAGAGAAGAACGGATGTATGTCCTGTCATAACATTATGGGCATGAAAGATGCACCCCCTTTTGCCGGTATATCATGGCGAAATTCCAGAGCGGGTGCCAGTGCCAAAGCCATACTGAAGAACAGTATCAAAAACGGAAGTCACGGGAAATACCCTATGTTCTCCAAAATAAAAATGCCGGCTTTTTCACATTTGAACGATCAGGAACTGGATACCCTGGCAGGCTGGGTACTCGCACAGTCACAAAATATGATGTGTGACCAGGGAAAATGCGGTTCTTCCATGGAGAAGAAGTCGAAAGGGTGGTGGTAAAATGTACTATAAACTCTTTTCAAAGGAAAAAGTTAATCGCAGTTTGGATACACTAAACGAAAGATATGCCAAAGGCGAGGTCAGTAAAGGAGAATATGATGCCATCAGAAAAGAGATCGCATAAATATCTTCACTTTACAGCGACCCTGCTTATGCTCGGCTTTCCGCTCTTTTCATCCGCCGGTGAATATACACTGGATGAAAAAATAGAAAAGATCATGAAAGCTTCCAAAAAAGAGAAAGAGATTTTGGTCAAGCAGTTAAAAGACGATATTGCCAAACAGAAATATGACAATACTGAGCACAATAAAAGTACAGAGCATAACAGTTCCATAGACAAAAAGATCACGAACAGAGGTTCCAAGTTCATACAAATGTCCAAAATAGGTATGGCAAAATGTGGACCCGGCAAGTGCGATATGGGTAAATGCGGTATGGGTACAGCACCTGAAGAAGTGATCATTGATGACAATATGTCCTGCGGATGTGAGTGAAAAAAGTAATTTTGATCTAACGTAGATCAGAAAAGGAGAATACAGTGACATTCAGAAAGAAATATAAAAGTGTATTATTTATTTTAACACTGTGTATGTTCGGTTTTGTAACGTCAAGTACGGCAAAAGAAGACATTGCAAAACAACCCTATGAAAAAAACGATACAAATCATACATCAGTAGATGTAAAAAAGAAAAACAGCACTTCAGAAATTTTGTCTAAATCAAAATGTAATGCAGGAAGATGCGGCATAGGAAAATGCGGCGGTATATCACAGAAGCCTAAAGAGGGTATGTCGCATGCTGCAAAATGTGGCAGCAGCAGCGATAAATGTTCCGGAGGGAAATCACATGGTTCAAAGTGTGGTTAATATCATGAAAAAGGAAAATAAACATGAAATATATTTTTTTAGTACTTATATCATTAAGTAGTCTCATGGCTCTTGATGGTCGTACTATTTTCAATAAAGAGTGTGCATCCTGTCACAGGTACAAAGTAAAAAAATATGATTTTGCCAAAGAAAAACATGCATTGAAAGCACCACCTATGAATGAGATATCAAGACGTATTAAAAAGAGAATAAAAGTATATTTTGAAGATATACACAGATTCGCAGTGATCTCTTTTATTAAAGAGTATATTAAACATCCGTCATTTGATTATTATATGTGCGATGATAAAGCCGTTGCAAGATTTGGCATCATGCCTGCGATTACGCATTTAAGTGAAGAAGAATCTCAAACATTAGCGGAGTGGATATATGATCATTATTCCATAGAAGAGTATGAGAAAAAATAAAAAGATCCTACTTCTGGAAGATGACTTCGATCTGGGTGATACTATCAGAGATGTACTTGTCAGTAATGACTATGAGGTCGACTATGTCACAAGCGGCAATGAAACCATTGACCATACCTACAACAATAAATATGACCTCTATATTCTGGACATCAATGTCCCCGATATAGACGGTCTTGAAATTTTAAAAAGTCTGCGTGATGCCGATGACGACACCCCTGCCATTTTCATCTCTGCCATGACTGACCTGAAAACGGTACTCAAAGGCTTTGAAGTAGGTGCCTATGACTTTGTTAAAAAACCCTTTTATGCCGAAGAACTGCTTGTCAAGGTCAACCTGAAACTCCAGGAGAACAGTGACAAGATCATTTTCAACGGTCTGGAGTATTTTCCCAAAGACAAACTCTTATTCCAGGACAATAAACCCATCTCTCTGGGTGAAGTAGGCTCTATGATCTTCCATATATTCATAAGCAATATTGACAAGGTCATCACCAAAGAGGTACTCTATGAATGTATGCACAATCCAAGTCCGAGTGCACTCAGGTTTCACATCAGCAACATATACAAACTCACCGGTATACGCATTAAAAATATAAGAGGGGTGGGATACACACTTGAACAAAGTTGAAATAAAGTCATTTCTCAGAAGCGTCATTCTCTTTTTTGGATCACTCTCCATTCTGATCTTCATTCTGCAGAACCATATCTACCATGACAAGGTACAGAGCCACCAGGATGTCCTCTATGCACAAATGAAAATTGCAAGTTTAAATCTTGAAAGCCATATCTTCGACATCACCTTTACACCCAAGTCGAAAGAGAAAGAGCTTTACAAGATGCTCAGAGACAAAAATTCTCTCTATGGCTATTTCGAGATCTTCGGTTCTAAAAAATATTTTACCAAAGTCAGCTACCCTCTCAGCAGTTTCCATAAAGACATTGACCTCATCAAAGAGGAGAACAGAGAACAGATCATACAGTCTCTGGTCGTGGCATTCATTCTCTCCATACTTTTCTCACTCTATGCACTCTACCCCCTGAAACAGTCTCTGCAAATGACCAATGAATTCGTTAAGGACATCCTGCATGACTTCAATACACCCATCTCTACCATCAGGCTCAACCTCGATCTGCTGCCAAACGAGAACAGTAAAGCCAAAACAAGGATCATCGCTGCCGTCAAAACCATTCTGAACCTTCAGAAAAACCTGAAAGACTACATAGATGAAGACCTTGGCGAAATAGAAATCTTTGATATGAGAACCATAGTAGAAGAGAGAGTAGACTTCCTCTGTGGCAGCTACCCTCACCTTCAGTTTTCCATCAATATGCAAAACTTACAAGTCTATACCTATAAAGATGCTATGGTCAGAATTTTAGACAACATCCTCTCCAATGCCTGTAAGTACAATAAAAAAGAGGGCAAGGTCATCATCACGCTCGATGATCATTTTTTAAGTATCAGAGATACAGGTATAGGTATAAAACACCCACAAAAAGTCTTTGACAGATTTTACAAAGAGACTTCCAGAGGTTTAGGTATAGGGTTACACATTGTCGACAAATTGGCAAAAAAAATGCATATCAAAATAAAAGTAGCTTCTACGCTGGGGAAAGGTTCCACCTTTACTTTAAACCTCTCCGAAGTGGCACTCCATGAAGAGGGTCAGGAAACACTTGGCTAGCACAGAACAGCATCTGTGCAACTCACACTCTACTAACACTTTTACATTAGAATAAGGCTTAATCTAATAGAAAAGGGGTAACAATGAAAAGAAAAATCATTAACGTTTCGGTTATAGCAGCGGCAGTTTTACTGCTAAGTGGATGTGGGGGTAGTGACGGTGGTACAGTCGCAGCTACTACGGCAACAACAGGTACGGCATTTTATGTAGACTCAGCAGTAGAAGGCGTTACTGTTACCTCTGGCTCAACGGTCTCTGTGACAGATGCCAACGGTAAATTTACCTACGAAGAGGGTAAACCCTGTGACTTTAGTATCGGTGATATACATCTACGTACAGAAACAGGACTCTACCAAGACAAAGTGGTCATAGAAGACCACATTGAAACAGCACAATTCTTACAGTCTATGGATTATGACGGTAATGCAGAAAATGGTATACGCATTCATCCCGATACCGCAGACATTATGAAAAAGAACAACATCGATCAAATGCCCAATACCGATCAGGACTTAGCAGATGCCTGTGCCGATATGGAAAATGCCAACATTGGTTATCAGGGTGGTTTTGTACATGAGCAGGATGCCCAAGACCATATGGACAGAACTAAAAATGAGTATGATGGTAAAAATGATCCACACAATGAGGAAGATGCACATTAACAAAAACTGTACATTTTCGTAAGGGAGTATTTCTACTCCCTACTCTATATAGTAATCCTCGTCTAGCAATCCTCTCCCTCAATTTTACCAACAGCACAAGAGACAAAACTTTTAACTTTTGCCGTAGTATTGTCAACAAAACCAAGTTCATCTGTGCTAAGTGGGTAACCGAGTGAACGAAGTTCAGCCTGTAGAGTTTCTATCTGATCGTCAGCAATCTTCAAAGTGATCTCTCTTGGTTCTTTTTCAAGATTGACTTCGATCTCGCCAAATATAGGTTCGAGTTTATTTTTAAGGGTAGCCGCACAGCCACCGCATTTGACATTTTCTACTTGAAATGTTTTTTTCATAGGAATCCTTATGTTTCAGATAGCTTAATGTAGTCTATTTTTGTGTATATAATGTGCAATTTTGAGAGGATCAACCCTACTTGGTGTTGTCATACTGATAGACAACACCTTTGTCATAGTCATTGACCAATACGGCAAAACACTCAGCGATCTCTTTCATGGTTTCAATGTTGGGCTCGATGTAGATCTTGTTTTTACTTTTTGTCATAGTAATGATCTTGGCATCTTTCAACTCTTTGAGGTGACGGGAGATCGTAGGCAGAGCAAAATCAAAATGCTCGGCAATGCTTGTCACACAGGTTGCCTGGGCGATGATGTCATCGTTAGGCTGTTTGTCATCTATGGAACAGGCGTAGCCACCCGTAAATATGTTTTTAAATATCTTAAACCGTGTCTCATTTCCCAAAGCTTTAAAAATTTTAATTTTATCTTCCATATTTAGCATCTGTCACCCCAAAGTAGTTTTGACAGATTATAGCAAAAATAAATTTATTTAGCAATTTAGACAATTAACTATATTTTAAGAAATATCTATGTACTATTCTAAAGCTATTTAGCTTATTTGCTAATAAAAAGGAGGTCTATTGAATAATAAAAAAATACTGGCAGTCATTACTGCCACCGTTGCAGCATCTTTATGTTGTATTACCCCTGTGTTGGCAGTACTTGCAGGTTCGAGTACTTTGGCCTCTTCATTTTCATGGCTGGCACCTTACCACAGTTATCTGGTCTGGTTCACGGTTTTAGTCCTACTGTATGCATGGTATGACAAATTGAAACCTTCAAAAGAGATCGACTGTGACTGTGATGCAAAGACAGGTTTCTTCTCAAGTAAAAAGTTTTTGGCGATCGTGACAGTCTTCTCTGTCATCATGCTTTCCTTTCCTCAGTGGGGAAATAAAGTGTTTGACACGGCACCCAGTGCAGAAAGTTGTGCGACAGGTGCCTGTGACAGTGAAGTAAGCAAAAAAATCGACACTAAGAAGAGTGAAGTTAAAAAAGTCAAGGCCGCACCGGAAAGTACAGGCTCTGCCTGCAAAACAAAATCAGACTGTAATACCAAGCCTTTTAAAGAAGCGATAAAGAGACCTGAATCAAAAAAGCCGACAGATGAAAAGGCATTGACGGTATTTAAATATATGCAGAATGAAAAGCTCCATCCTACACCTTATAAGCAAAAAGCCTGTACAGGTTATGGTCGTCCGGCAATTGATGGAATGATGGCTGACGCCAGAAGCAAAGTGGAAGAGATATCTCCGATCGTGCTTAAAAAGATGATAGACAATGAAGATGAATTCATCCTGCTTGATGTCAGAGAAGTGGCACAACGTTCTGAAGGTGAGATCTATGCAGATGATGTCGTACAAATGACACGGGGTGATCTTGAATTTATGATCATGAACAAGATCAAAAATAAAGATGCGGTCATCGTGACTTACGATCGTACCGGAGGGAGAGGACTCTTGGCTGCAGAGACTTTGAAAAAACTGGGTTATGACAATGTCTATACCCTCAAAGGTGGTCTTAAAGCATGGGCAAACGCAGGTTTGCCTTTTGATTCCGGTTTGGGTATTGTAGTCAAAGTGGAGGATGAATAAGATGGCAGACAACAGACAGATCATTGAACTCTATTCGGAGTTGGCTGAAGATCCCCAAAAAGATTTTGGTTGGGCAAAGGGTTTAGAAAATGCAAAAGCACATAGCTACAAAGAAGAGTGGATTGAAAAGCTTCCCTCTGAAGTCTGGGAGTATTGTGCTGCTGTGGGCAACCCTTTTTCTGTGGGAGACATACCCGAAGGGGCAACTGTTTTAGACCTTGGCTGTGGTGCCGGTGTTGACCTGCTTGTTTCTGCAACCCTCGTGGGTGAAAGCGGCCATGTCATAGGTGTGGATATTACTCCCAAGATGGTAGAGAAAGCAAGAGAACATGCAAAAGAGGCAGGATTTGACAATGTGGAAGTTTTAAAGAGCAGTTTTGATGATATTGCACTTGAAGATGAAAGTGTTGATATTGTTATTTCCAACGGTGCCATCAATCTGACTTCCTGTAAAGAGTCTGTCTTTGCAGAAATTTACAGAGTACTTAAACCTGACGGAAAGATCTATTTTGCCGATATGATAGACATCTCCGTAGAAGAGGGTGCCTGTTGTTCTGTAGAAAAAAGTGCTTGTTGTGACAGTGAAAATGAGGATGACTGGGCAAACTGTGTTGCAGGTACCCTTCGGCAGGATGAACTAATAGAGATCATTGAAAAAGCAGGCTTTGAAGATGTAGTGTGCACAGGACTTACCCATTATACGACTGCTGAAACTACGCAAGGGGCTACATTTAAAGCCGACAAGGTTCCTGCTGTAAAAATAAGAGAAAAACACTGGAATAAGATTTTTAAAACCAAAGATTATACCCAGGTTCTATGGCATCAAAACTCACCTGAATTTTCCATAGCAC
>JALSUP010000007.1 GCA_027071315.1 Sulfurovum sp. | reverse complement strand
TGTAAGTCTGTGTTCCTACATTTCTGTTTTTAAATTGTTCTAATCCCATATTCTCTCCTTATACCATCATCACAATACCAGTAATCACGATATTGACTACTGCAAGCGGCATTAAGACTTTCCAACACAGCCACATCAACTGATCTGGTCTTATGTGTGGCCAAGCTGCTCTTACCCATAACATTAAGAAGAAGAAGAAAGCCACTTTAAGAATAATCGTCAACCAACCAATTCCTTCCACACTGTATCCACCAAGGAAAACCACAGAAGCAATCACTGCAACGGTGATCATGTTGGCATACTCTCCAATAAAGAACATACCCCATCTCATCCCTGAATACTCTGTTGCATACCCGGAAACCACTTCCGCTTCATGCTCAAGAAGGTCAAATGGTGTTCTGTTCGTCTCTGCAAATCCGGCAATAAGGAAAAGCACAAATGCAACTGGCTGCTGCCAGATCATCCAGTGACTGATGCCACCCTGCTGATAGTCATTGAAGTCAACAAACGACAATGACCCGACCAACATGATGGGTGCAAGAATAGAAAGCCCGGTCACCACTTCATAAGAGAGAAACTGTACTGCTGTTCTTGCTGAACCGATAATACCCCATTTGTTCGCCTGTGCCATACCTGCCAGAAGTGGTCCGTAAAGACCCGCTGCCATCATACCAAGCACAAAAAGAATACCAATATTCAGATCCGCTGCAATAGAGGGTACAAAGACACCTCCAAGAAGCGGTACCCACTCAGGAATGGTAAAGTCAGGGAAAACAGGTACCGCCGCCAATGCGATAAACGCTGTCGCCGCCGTAATGGACGGTGCGATCTTAAAGATCAGCGGATTGGCATTTTGAGGCACGATATCCTCTTTGGTAAAGAGTTTAATACCATCAGCAACAAGCTGAAGTAAGCCATGAGGTCCTACGTGCATAGGCCCCAGTCTTCTTTGCATGAATGCAAGTACTTTTCTTTCAATATAGGTACCAAAACCGGCAATTGCCGCGATGACAGCCAGAATGATGATCGCTTTAATGATCACACCTGTTGCCGTCACTTCCGGTAAATGATTTACGAATGTTTCGACCTTTGTATATGTTGCTACTTCCATATTACACCTTTCTCATTGTTACTGTTTTGTATCTTGATCCGTCAAAGAGACCATAGACATCTTCTGCACTTTTGAAGTCAGAAAGAGAAACAATGTCCCCTTCCATTCTCTCATCAGCAATCACAGAAACGGTGATGCTTTTTGATTCAAAAGCAATTTCTACTTTTTCACCAAGTGCTTCTGCTTTGGCTGGACTTGCATAGAGTCCAAAGGCTTCGAAGATCTCATGTGACTTGTCTGAGAAGTCAGAGAATTGTCTTTGTGGATTACATCTGTAAATGATCTCACCCTCAAGGACTTTAGACTCGTCTACTTTCTCTACGCTCACTTCAGCAGCATCTGACGTGATCATACGCAAGGCATACCCTCTGTTCTCCGTACCATCATTGAGGTAACCATTTGGAAGTGAGTCAAACTCTACTGCCTGGAACCCTTTGTCAACCGGAAGTGCTTTCGTCCAGTCGATCGTTTCAGCAGGAGCATCGACCAATACTTTCATAAGGTCATTCAACTCATAGCCGTTAAATTCAAGTGCAGCATTGGTTGGCGTGACTCTTTTGTGCATGTTCGTCAATGTACCCTCTTGCTGGTTCATAGCCGGCATCGCAAGGTCACCGTCTCCAAGTGCAGAAAGTTTAAAGTCACCGTTTTCATTGTATCCGACAGTATAACCGCTTGCATCGTCATCGAGGTCACAAATAAGTGCCACACCCAGAGAGTTTGTCTTAGGCGGGATCATAGCCACTTTTACGCTTGATGTTTTTTCGATCAAAGCGATGAGTTTTGCAATGTTCTCTGCTTTTTCGTGGAAGTAAAGGTCTTCTCCAACGATGAGAGAAAAAGACTCTTTCTTTTTCATCATCTTTTCAAATGTTTCAGCAAATTTGTCTGCATCATTTCCAAGCAGTTCAACCAAACCATTCTTTTCGACTGTGACCTCTTTTTCTACCATTTCCGGTACTTTTTTAGTCACTTCTTTCTCTTCACCTGTCTCTTCATCGATCACAGTTTCAGTCACACTCTTCATGACTTTCTCTTTCACTGTTTTCGTACTTGAAGATTTAAAGCTCTCAATATACTCTTTTGTCTCTGCAGGCAATTGGTCTTTGTCTGCAAAAAGATCAAGGATCAAATAGAGTGCTGCCTCTTCCAGTCCTACTTTATGCGTAAAGAGTTCAACCGATTTACCAAAGGTTGGGACTAAGTTGTCTCCTACCGGATGGAAGTAAAGTCCTGCACCTTTGTTCATTTTCTGAACATTGTTGAAAGCGTAACGTGCATTTGGATTATCATTTCTCAATGAGGCTCCCACAGACATGACAAAATCTGTTGCCATGACTTCTTTAAAGTCATAGGTATAAAGAGACTGTCCTGCTGCCAAACTGTAAGAAGCAAGGAACTTTTGGAATGCTTTTGCATCCGGGTTAATGAGCTTCACACCCATCTTCTCTTTCAAGGTCTGAAGCATTAATGCTTCTTCATTGGTGATGACTGAGTTAAATCTAATGGTATCTGCTTTCTTCAAGGCATCAATGGCAGCGTTAAAGGCTGTTTCATCTTTTCCTTCGACTTTGTTCTCAAAGTCATAACCGTAACGACCCGCACCACAAAGAGAAACATAGTTCCACTCATTGGTCACCCGGTAAATCTTCTCTGCACGGTCAGAAACAGATGTGTGCTTTGTTTCATAATAGATCTGACATCCGCTTGAACAGTGTGCACAGGTAGCAGGTGTTCTTTTAAGTTCCCATGCATTTGAGCTGTAAACAAAGTCTCTTCCTGTCAAGGCACCGACCGGACAGACTGCCGTACATTCACCACAGTCAGAACAGTCTGTAAAGTCTGTACCGTTACTTGGTGCAATGATAGACTTTTGAAGCTTGTTCCACATAGAGTATGCATCTTTAGGCATGGTCTCTTTGAGCCCTTTGTCCAGTGCTTCACCACCTCTTTTAACAGTGGTAATGGCTGCATCACCGATCATGTCTTTACAGACAGTGGTACATCTTTCACAGACAATACAAAGCCCTGCATCATAATGCAGGACAGAAGACCAGTTGATATTGTCTCTTTTTGTATCCGGGATCATATATGACTGCGAATCTACACCCATCTCAAGGGTATAATTCTGAAGTTCACACTCCCCACTCTTGTCACACACACCACACTGAAGCGGGTGGTTGACATCATATACTTCCATAATGGCACGACGCTCTTCAAGAATGTTTGGAGTATCAACTGTGATCTCCATTCCCTCTTTGACTTTTGCATTACATGCATATACCTGTTTTCCGTCCGCTTCTACAAGACAAATACGACACGCCAGTGTTGGCGAACATCTTGTCAAGTAACATATTGCGGGAATAAAAACATCATTGGCACGTGCGGCATTAAGGATGTATTCACCCTCTTTGACTGCAAATTCTTTGCCATCAATCTTAATATTGACTATGCTCATATTAACTTCCTAACCTTTCAAAATCTAACCTGCTGAATCTATAAGAGGATAGCAAAGCAGTACTTAATTCCATATCAAATGTAGGGTTGACTGCGATGGTTCCTTTCATAGTTGTATCAATCGTAAACACACGATCGAACTGTATGCCGTCTATGGCGAAAGAGATCTTGTCTCCATCTTGTAACTTGGTTGCCATGGCAAACTGCTGTGAACCAAGAAGCACTGCTTCTTCTTTGAGAAGTTTTGACTTCGCAGTAAATGGTGAAAACTGCTCTACCGGATTACAATTATACACCACTGCACCGTCAAAACCGTCCATCTCTTCTACTTCATCTAATTTTCTGCTGACAGACACTTTTTGTGCTTTTAAGACATACCCTCTATGTTCATTCCCTACGGCATCAAAATAGTTTGGCAAGTCATCAAAAGCAAGTGCTGTGAAACCACTCTCCTGAGGCAATACTTTCGTATAATCGATCGTATATTCTGCGCTTAGCCCAAGTGCATTGGCAATGTCATTTAAGACATATCCGCCATAGTCAAGTGCCACGTTCATCGGTACCACACGTTTATCGACAGTCGTGAGTGTTCCTTCCTGCTGATTCATCGCAGGCATATCCAGATCACCCTCTCCAAGTGCAGAGAGCACGAAATCCGCCTCTGCATTGTAACCGACAGTTTTGCCTTCAACCTCAGCATCCAAGTCACAAATGAGTGAAATACCCATGGCATTTCCTGCAGGAGGCACACAAATGACATTGAATCCTGCATACTCCTCAAGCAAGGCAAGCAGTTTTGCAATATGCTTTGCTCTTGGGTGTGCATAGAGGTCTGTCCCCACAACCAGTGAGAAACCAGACTTTTTAATGAGTGATTTCTTAAGGGCTTCAAGCTCCTCTTCACCGATGTTACTCTCTGCACTCAAGTTTCCAATGTCCAGATCGTCCATGAAATCTCTCAGTGTTTTAGGCAACTCAACCTCAGAAAGAAGTGCATTGGCCAAAAGTGCTGCTGCCCCCTCTTCCGAACCTGCTTCATATTTAATGAACTGTGTCACAATACTCTGCATTTCAGGGTCTTCAAGCGGGTGCATGTATGCCACACGTGCCTGCTGCCACTTACTTGCCATGTTAATATGATACTTGACTGTCGGAGAGTCATTGTTGATCTTCGTCCCCATCACGATCACAGCACGTGACTCTGAAAGTTTTTTCAAAGTCCCGTTACTCATATTTTTCCCGGTAATTTCAGCATATGCCTGCATGAACGACTGATAGGCTTTGGCTTCATGAGAGACCAGTTTAAATCCCAGTTTCTCTTTGAGCTTTTGCAGGATCAACGCTTCTTCGTTTGAAGTTTGAGAAGCAAAGATAACCGTATCGGCTGTTTTAAATGCTTCAACTGCCTTCTCAAAGGCTGCTTTGTCTTTGTTCACATTCTCATTGGCATAGTCAAAACCGTATCTGCCTGCACCACAAAGATTGGCAAATTCAAAAGTGTTGGACACTCTGTAGATCTTGCCATTCTTCACTTCATACGCCATGTCACATCCGCCACCACAGTGGGGACATGACGATGGAATCTTTGTCAGTTCCCATGCATTGGCTGTGTATTTGAAGTCTGTACTGACCAAAGCACCGACAGGACACACCGCTGCTGCTTCACCCAAGGAAGCATAGTTCTTCTCTTTTTTGGTATTGATGATCGTCGAACCATACCCGCCAAACTGTACTTTAAGTGCTTCGTCTCCCGTAATTTCAGTAGAGACACGGACACACTTTTCACACATAATGCAGAGTGCCGGGTCATAAGAGACATGTCCCCAGTTCTCTACCGGTCTGTGTTGGTCTCTGGCTGTAAATGACTGCTCTCCAAGGTCAAATTCCATGGTTTTGTTCTGCAGATCACACTCGCCACTCTTATCACAGACACCACACTCAAGCGGGTGGTTGACATTATAGAGTTTCATAATACTCTGACGCTCATGATAGATCTCGTCATTGTTCGTGTTGACAACGGCACCGTCTGTGGCTTTTTCCTGACAGGAGAGAATCATACCATCCACACCTTCTACCTCGACAATACACATACGGCACGATGCGATCGGCTGTACTTTTGTCAGGTAACACATGGTCGGTACATAAATGTCATTCTCTCTTGCGATCTCTAAAATGGTCTTTCCAAAGGTACTTTTACACACCTTACCATCAATGGTAACTGTGATCTCTTTTCCGGTATTTAATGAATTATGTATGCTCATATTACATCGCCTCCCATTACACTGCTACCATGGAGATGTAGTAACAACGCATACATCTTTCCGCTTCAGAGATAGCCTCTTCGCCCGTAAAGCCAAGGTTGACCTCTCTGTTGTTGCTCTTACGCTCATCTACTTCAAGTTTTTCACTCTCAGCACGAGGCAGACCCGGCATCCAACCTGTGATCTTCTCTTTCTTGTCATAGACTTTAAGTCTGTTCAAGTGGTCTTCCATAATTTCATCATCAAGCAGCGTACACTTACCGTCATAGATATAACGGCTGATGACCGATGCGGCTCTTCTTGCCTGACCGACTGCATTGACAATGGTCATAGGACCATATTCACAGTCACCCGCAGCAAAAAGTCCCGGTCGTGATGTCATGAAGTCTTTACCATTGGTAAGAATGGAGTTCCATGACGTCATTTCAAGGTTCCACTCTTCCGGAAGCAGTTGTGTATCGAGTGCCTGAGAAACCGCTGGGATCAAATAGTCACATTCAATTTCAAAATCACCGTCTTCTATCTTCACCAGTTGTGCTCTACCGCCATTCGGGTCAGGGACCAGTTCAAAACGGTTCACTTTAAGCTTAGTGATATTTTCACCATCATCAAAGATCTCTTCAATGGCTGAGTGGAAGATGAACTCTACACCCTCTTCTACTGCTTCGTGGTACTCTTCATAGGTCGTGTTACGAATGATCGTCTTCTCATCACGTCTATAGAGCATCACCACTTTCTTCGCACCTTCACGGATGGAACATCTGACCACGTCCATAGAGGTAAATCCACCACCGACACAGACCACCGTTTTGTCTTTCAACTCGTTGGAAGCCGGTGCACCGATCTGATATTTATGCCAAAGGTTTACTTTGTCAAGCATATCTATGGCACCCCAGTATCCGCCCATTTCTGTGTTTTCATTGGCAGCACGTACTTTTTTGGAAAGTCTTGCACCAAATCCAAGCATTACCGCATCATACTCTTCGTCCAGCTCTTTCAGACGCTCTGCATTGACTCGGTGATTGTTCGTGATACTGACGGTTTCAAGCTCTAAGACCAAATCGATGTCTTTATTGTACTTGTCAATGGGCATACGGTATTCGGGAACACCGACTGCCACTTCTCCGCCATTCACAGGAAGTTCTTCAAAGATGTCTACCTGAATACCTTCAAGACCAAGATAATAGGCTGCGGTTAAACCGGCAGGACCCGCACCGATGATGGCTACTTTTTTACCATCATTTCTAGGTGGCTTTTGTTCTGTCGGATGCAACCAGGAGAGTTCATGGTCTGTCTCATAATCCGCACCCAGACGCTTCAGCTCCATAATGGAGATAGGCTCATCCAGGTTCGTACGACGACAGGCATCTTCACATGGATGTGGACAAACACGTCCACAGGTGTGTGCCAACGGCATGGTCTGTCTTGTGGCTTCAAGAGATTCGGTAAAGACCATATCTCTTACACCTTCTATATAGGCAGGAATGTCTACATGTGCCGGACACATATCCGTACACGGTGCAGTCACTTTTGCTATATACGAAGTATCGCCATTATAATGTTTTGACGGGATCTGTGCATCAATACAGGTATCGAACTGTGCTTTATAGTGCTCCATCAAGTCTAAAATAGGTTTAGGTACGGTCTTACCGATCTCACATTTAGAAGTCGTCATCATTGTTTTTGCGATCTCTTTTAAATGTGCCGTATCATCATGCGTACCTTCCCCACGTGCTATTTTGTCGAGCAAATCGTAAAGGATCCTGCCACCCCATCTACCCGGAGCACAACGACCACAGGCTTCAGAGTACTCCTGGTACTGTGCAGCATACTGTGACGCCAACTCTACGGCATCTATATCTTCATCAAAAATGGCCACGCCATCCCATCCGATAAATGCCTTAGAGTTTGTGTCTCCATGATAGGTTTCCGGCAGTTTAAATCCAGATTCACCCCACTCTTGGGCTGGTTTATCACGGTTGTCGATAAACTCGTCCCTCCAAGTAGAGAATACAATGCCAGACATTATTTAGCCTTTGGCTTTCTGGCTCTTTTTGGGGCCGGTTTTTTACTTGCCGGCTTCTTTGCCGCAGGTTTCGCTTCAGGTTTGGCTTCTGTCTTTGTTGTTTCGGCTGCTGTTGCTGCTTTTTCAGAGGCAGCTTTCTCTATTTTCTCTTTTTCTGCTTTTTCTGCTGCAGCTTTTTCAGCTTGTGCTTTTTCAGCTTCAGCTTTCTTGGCTGCTGCTGCTTCAGCTTCTTCTTTTGC
Organism: Sulfurovum sp.; assembly: GCA_027071315.1. Taxonomy (GTDB): domain Bacteria; phylum Campylobacterota; class Campylobacteria; order Campylobacterales; family Sulfurovaceae; genus Sulfurovum. The sequence continues at coordinate 39,117 of JALSUP010000007.1, read as the reverse complement.
CTTTGCTTCTGCAGCTTCCTGCGCCGCTTTTGCTTTGGCTTCAGCCTCTTCTTTTGCTTTGGCCTCTGCTTCAGCCTTTTCAGCTTCCTCTTTGGCTTTCGCTTCTGCAGCCGCTTTCTCTGCTTCTTCTTTTGCCTTTGCTTCCGCAGCTACTCTGTCTGCTTCGGCTTTCTCTTCTGCAGCAATACGTACTTCTTCTGCTTTTTTCTCAGCTTCAACTCTTGCAGCTTCGATCTTTTCAGCTCTCTCTTTTTGTGTGGCTTCATCTACTTTTTTGACCACAACAGTCCAGTCAACCTCATTGAACTTCAATGAGTTCATCAGGTCATGACCAGTGGCTCTGATCACGTCAGCAGACTTTTGGATAGAAGAAAAATCACCTACTTCAAAAAGGAAAATCCCAACTTCACCGACTTTGATACCTTTATCGATAAGCTCAACCATTCTGTCATAAAAATCATCTTTTAAATGTCTTAAATCATATCTTTGCATATCAACCCCTATCTGTCAACTTCACCGAATACAATATTGGTAGTACCAATAATTGTAACGACGTCTGCTATATACGTACCCACAAGAAGCTTTTGCAGCAATCCTGTATGGAAGAAACTTGGTGCTCTACACTTCAGTCTGTAAGCGTATGGCTCACCTTCTGACTTAATGTAGAAACCAAGTTCACCTTTTGGAGACTCTGTCGGCACATACACTTCACCTTTTGGCGGTCTCATACCCTGAGTGACCAGTACAAAGTGCTGCATCAATGCATAGTTTTGAGTCATGATCTCCTCTTTAGGCGCAGAAATGTACTGCGGAGCGTGTGCCATCAACTGAGGCTCAGACTCTTTATACATAGGGACAAGTTGTCTCAATATTCTCGTTGATTGATTCATCTCTTCCATATAGAGTCTGTAACGTCCGTATGAGTCACATCTGTCAGAGGTAGGAATGTCAAAATCCAACTCACCGTACAATTCATACGGCTCCTCTTTTCTAATATCCCAGTTGACACCGGAACCTCTTAACATTGGTCCTGTACAACCCCAGGAAAGTGCGTCTTCAGCAGAGATAACCCCTACATCTTCCAAACGCATTTTCCAGATACGGTTCTCCTGGAGCAAGGCATTATAGGTATGCTCTACTTCATAATCTACCTTATCACAGAATGCGATCATCTTATTGATCCACTCATTGGGGAGATCCAAAGGCACCCCACCGATACGGACAGATGAGTGTGTCAGTCTGGCACCACAGTAATCTTCCATAAGGTCCATGGCAAATTCACGTTCACGGAAGGCGTAAAGGAAGACTGACATTGCCCCGACATCGAGTGCATGTGTTGCAATAAAGAAGAGGTGAGAGATCACTCTGTTAATTTCAAGTAACATTGTTCTGATCACCTGTGCTCTTCTTGGTGCTTCAATACCAAGTAACTTTTCAACTGCCAATGCATAGGCATAGTTGTTAGAAGTAGAGGCAATGTAGTCCAGTCTGTCTGTGGTTGGCAGGAACTCATTATAGGTCATGTTCTCTGCCATTTTTTCGATACCTCTGTGAAGGTAACCGATATCCGGATAGGCTTTAACGACCTGCTCCCCGTCAAGTTCAAGCACAAGTCTTAGCTGACCGTGTGCAGAAGGGTGCTGAGGACCAAAGTTGATGACCATGGTGTTGTCATCACGCTCAAAATTGAGGTTTTCAAAAAATGGCGTTAATTTATTAGGTTGTTGCATACTCTCCCCTTATCTTCTCTCATCTAATGTCTTAGATGAAGTGGTATAATCTACAAGTAGTGTTTCACTGTACTCAATAGCCTGCTCTTTCTCACCATCAGAAATATCTGCATCGAACGGTACTTCATATCCGACTCTTGAGAAACGTTTTGTGTCATATCTGTCAATACGTGCCGGATCTCTGTTTTCAGGACCGATCACATCTCTGTACTCTTTACCGAAGATCTTATCGACCTCATACCATGAAGCGAACTCATCACCGATCATCGGGTATGTTTTCAGGAGTGGGTGACCTTCCCAGTCATCAGGCATCAAAATACGCTTAAGGAAAGGATGGTTATTGACTTTAATACCGAACATGTCGAACATTTCACGCTCAGCGAAGTTTGCCGAATGGTAAAGAGAAGTGATTGACTCGATCGCCTCTCCTTTTTTAATACGGCACACTACTCTGACTCTTTTGGCTTCTGTAATATTGAGAAGCTGGTAGAAAAGTTCAAACTCACCGTCTTTTGCCAAATAGTCTACTGCTGACTGCTCAGAACACTGTGTATAACCACAAGTCTCTTTCAGTACTGTCATGACTTCAACATTTGTTGTCGCATCAATATGCACAACCAGCTGACCGATCTCTACATAAGACTCTTTGGAAAGTTTTCCCAATGCTTTAAGCACATCAGCGAAGTGAGAATCTGCTTCTACTTCCATTCTTGGCACACGCGGGGCAACCCAGTATCTGTCCGTGTAGTATGATTTACCCTGAACATTGTCTTTTGGTACGTACTTTCTCATTACACTAACCTCAAGTTCTGTTTTGTATTGTTATTCATGTTTGCAGACTCTCTTCTGATCTTCTTTTGAAGCATCATAAGTGCATACTGAAGTGTCTCAGGTCTTGGTGCACAGCCTGGCAGGTAAATATCTACCGGGATGATTCTGTCAACACCCTGTACTGTTGCATAGGTGTTAAACATACCACCTGTGTTGGCACAGGAACCCATAGAGATGACCCATTTAGGCTCTGTCATCTGATCATACAGTCTTCTTGCGAACTCAGCATGCTTTTTGGAAAGTGTTCCTGCCAATATCATCACATCTGCCTGTCTTGGAGAGGCTCTAAAGATGGTTCCCATTCTATCGAAGTCATAACGTGCACCACCCGATGCCATCATTTCGATCGCACAACATGCGAGTCCGTAGGTAAGCGGCCAAAGTGAGTTTGAACGCCCCCAGTTTACGAGTTTATCTACCGAAGTCAAAGCTATCGGTAAGCCTGCTGCCGAGGCATAATTTACTTGATGCTGTGCCATTCAAGTGCTCCTTTTTTCCATGCGTATACGAATCCGATCGTAAGTAGTAAAATAAATAGTATCATCTCTGCGAAACCGAACCATCCAAGCAATTTAAAGTCAATTGCCCAAGGGAACATAAAGATGATCTCTACATCGAACAGGATGAAGAGTAGTGCTATCAGGTAGAACTGTACCGAGATAGTGTTTGGTTGTTTTGTTACTTCCGGTCCACACTCGTATATGGTAAGCTTCAGCTTTTCCGTATCGAGTTTGGCCAATTTCCTAGAAACAAATCTTGCCAATGCCAGTGTCGCGGGAAATGCGATCACCGTCAATGCAAAGAGAACAAATACACCAAAATACGGGTGTTCTGTAATTACATGAGTCATATTAATCCCTTAACTATATTAATTCTTCTCTCTTCTCCCCCAAAATCAGGGAACGAGAGTATTCTCAGAATATTACTTTTATAGTAACTGAAAGATGGTTAAAGTTATTCTCACTATAAGCGTATCGCCTGTCAGATTAATGCAATGTAACTATGTGAAACAAAAAAAAATAGTGCTACAATACGGGAAAAGGCTTCATTTGCAGAAAAAAAATTCATTTATCAATATCTTATACTACATCGCAATGGCAGGGATCCTTGCCTATTTTGCCTACACCAAAGGATGGATCCTTGCAGATTTCAAATTCATTTCACCGAAACAGGCAGAGATTCTCATAGATGAAGATAAAAATGTAACACTTTTGGATGTCAGAACGGTAGATGAATTCAAAGAGGGGCACATCAGAGGTGCGACGCTCATCCCTCTGGGAAAACTTGAGAAGAATCTTAATAAATTAGCTGCACGTAAAAATACACAAATTGTTGTTTACTGCCGTTCGGGGAGTCGCTCTGTGGCTGCATCACGTATTTTGAAAGCCCACGGGTTCACCCCCTTGAATGTGAAAACAGGGATGATCGGGTTGCTTGGGACGGATCTGGAGATCGTTAAATAATTAAACCTTGAACCCCATACTTTTGGCACCGTCAAAACTGGAACCCATCTCTTTTTCGATCTCTTCTAAAAAATCCTGGTTTCCAAAGACAGATTCATCTCTTACAGCTACTTTATAGGCTGTGTTTTTAATAATAAGATTGATCTGTCCTCCGGTGAGTTCGTACTTGGCGAGTTCTGCCATGTTAAAATCTTCTGTGTAGTCTGCTTTTTCCGGTAGCATGAACTGCCAGAGTCTCAAACGCTGCTTTTTCCCCGGTTTTTTGAACTCTATTTTGTAGTTAAAACGTCTGGAGAAGGCTTTATCTATGTTGCCCAGCAGGTTGGTCGTGGCAATGAGAATACCTTCAAACTTTTCTATCTGCTCAAGGAAGATGTTTTGCATCTGGTTGTGCATTTTATCGGCAGAAGAGCCCTGTCCTTCAGAACGGGAACTTAAGAACTGGTCTGCTTCGTTCAGTAACAAAATGGGTTCAACTTTGGCTTTGGCAGAGAGCTCTTTAAAGTCGTCAAAGATCTTACGGACATTCTTTTCACTCTCTCCGACATACATAGAAAGGATCTTTGAACAGTCAAAAGACAAGATGGGTTTTTTGAGTGTTTTTGCCAAAGACATGGCTGTCATGGTCTTCCCTGTTCCTGCCGCACCGTAAAAGATAATACGGGCATCAATGGTCTTCTTTTTATCTTTAATGCCCCACTCTCTGAGTTTTTTAAAGACATTCTTGTCAACCTGTTTGACAACATTGTTGAGTGTTTCTCTTGTTTTAGGGTGCAGTACCACATCATCGAGTGTGGTAAGGGGCTTGAGATATTCAAACAATTCCTGCTCCTGTACCAGGGCGTCAAGTTTGAGCTTCTCTACCTTTTTGTTCTTTTTGGGGTGGATGATACGCTGCATCACCTCTTCCTGCAGGTAAAAGGCACGGCTTACGCCACCGAACATATTGAGTATCTCTTCATAGTCAATGATATCTTCGGTAATAAGCTTGGCTCCGTCTTCCAGCAGGGCACGGTTTTTGATCTTTTCGTATTCATCAAAAGAGATGAGTTCAATGAGTGTATTCATATCCCTGAACTGTCCCTCTCCGCCGGAATACTCCTCTTTTAAGAGGGCAAGGAAAATACGCTGCTCTTTTTCATCGAGCCCTTTCTCTTTAAAGAACTCTTCGACCACAATAGGTGTCTCCGTCATCTTGACACGCTCTTCAATACGTGTTGTCAGGAGTGTCAACTTGTTCTTGAGACGACCAATACTCAAGGAGTTGTCGGCAAAGCCCTGTTTGAAGGTGGAGATCTTGTGCAGAAGCGAGACCATATCGAACTGGTCCTGCAAATACTCCAAATGGTCGGTATAAGGTTTGACTTCAGGCAGAAAGATCTCCAACGATCCCTCTTCCAGCAGTCTCAGCAAAGCAATACTTGGGGTGATGGACGTGTTGAGCAGTTCAAGCTGTGAGGTTTCATGTGCCTTGACCTGTCCGAAACTCATTTGTATGATCCAGCCAAGGTCTAAAAGATTTTTGACCAGTGCCAGTTTTTTAAGATAAGCATAGCCCTCTTCCGGGAAATTCTGCTGCAGCATTTCAAGTACAGGTACCTCTTCCAAACCTTTGACATAGCGTTGACAGGTATATTGTATGAGTTTGGCTTCGGCTTTGGTACATTTTAAATGTTTAAATATAGAAGTCTTTGTGACATCTCTTGCTTCAATAAAATCAATAAGGTGTTTCAATCATTTTCCTAATTTTTTCTTTGAGTATAACAAATATTTGCTATACTCTTATTAATCAAAAGGAGTCTATGATGCGTTTTATTTTACTTATTTCTCTGTTTTTCTCTTATGGTCTTGCTGAAATCACGATGATACAGGACAAGAACACAAAACTGATGTGGGAAGACACAGCCCACGTCAGAGAAACAAAAATTACCCAGCCAAGGGCAAAAGAGTACTGCTCAGAATTGCACCTGGGTGGACATTTGGACTGGCGACTGCCAACCATACATGAGCTGCTCACTCTTATTGACTACAAACGTGTCTCTCCCGCCATTCTTCCTGCTTTTTCTTATGTGGAACCTGAATCTTTTTACTGGACAAAAACACATGTTGCTGATGAAGATGACGCTTTTTGGGGTGTGAACTTCAAGCGTGGTGCCAGTTCAAAAGCTTCTCGCTATTATGACCGTTATGTACGTTGTGTCAGAGACAGTCAGTAGCCTATGGGACTCTTTTCTCTCTTTTTCTCCAAGCCGCACTCGGCTGAATTGACAGTCACTTCGGGTAACGGCTTTCACCTGAGACCTGTTGCCAAATTTGTGGCGACTGCCAAACAGTACCAGTCGGACATACAAGCCTCTTTTCAAGGGAAAAATGCTGATGCCAAAGGGGTCAATACCCTTCTGTCTCTCTCTTTGGAACAGGGAGACACTTTTACGGTAAGAGCCAAAGGAAAAGATGCAGAAGAAGCCTTAAAAGCACTCAGCAGTCTGTTTCACACGCTCATGCAGGACGATGTCGAAATCTCTGTGGTTGAGAAAGAAGAGATGACTTACGAAAGCAAGACCATATCCGGGGAGATCATCGCTTCCGGTATTGCCATCGGGCCTGCAACACGCTACCGGGAGACCCAATCAAACAGAGCCTCGACCCTGAGTTTTGAAGAAGCCTTCGAAAAAAGTGAAGCAGAGTTGACCACACTCTATTCGGATAATAAAGAGAAAAGCAATGCAGACATTTATCTGGCACAAAAAGAGTTGCTCTCTTCCCTAAAAGCCGAAGTGACGGACCTTGCTTCTCTGGAAAAGAGTATTGCCAATGCTTCCTCACAACTCATGGGAACAAAACTTGAAGCCAAAATTGTCGACTATAAGGACATCCTCCAACGCATTAAAGCACATTTGGGGATCACAAGTGAAATGCACTTCCCGGAGCATCCTTTCATTCTGATGGCAGATGATCTGCTCCCCTCCCAGATAGAGACACTTTCCCACACTTCGGTACAGGCAGTCATTCTCAAAGAGACTTCGCTCAACTCACATACGGCTATCTTACTTCGCGGGGCAGGTCTGCCTTCACTCATTGCAGACTATACGCCTATTGAAGAGGATAGCCGGATCATTCTCGATGCCCATGCCGGACTCATTGTCCTTGAGGCCAGTGAAAAAGAGCTTGAATCCGCTCGCAAAAGAGAAAGAGCAGATAAAGAAGCACAGCAATCAGCTTTTGAAAAGCGTTTTGAAGCAGCAGAGACAAAAACAGGTAAACGCATAAAAGTCTTAGCCAATGTGACAGACCCTGACTCTGCCAGAACAGCCAAAGAGGAAGGGGCAGAGGGGATTGGACTTTTACGTACGGAGTTTCTTTTTAAAAAAGAACAGCCCTCCTACGAGAAACAGGTGGCAGCCTACCAAGCCATTTTTGCTCTTTTTGACGAGGTTACCGTGCGTACACTTGATGTGGGAGGAGACAAAGCACTCCCCTACATTACCCTCATTCAGGAAGACAATCCTTTTTTGGGCATACGCGGTGTGAGACTTTTTAACACCCACCCTGAAATCATTGCAGAGCAGCTGCATGCCATCTTTTCTGCGGCACAGCACAGCGCTGTCAAGATCATGTTCCCTATGGTCTCTTCTGTTGAAGAGTTCATGGAAGCCAAAGCCTTTGCACAAAATGTAGCGAAAGAGTATGAGATCGATATTTCCAATATTCATTTTGGCATTATGATCGAAGTGCCTTCTGTCCTCTTTCTTTTGGAAGATTTCAACAAAGTCGTTGACTTCTACTCCATCGGAACCAATGACCTCACCCAGTACCTCTTTGCCATAGAGCGTACCCACGCCACACTCAAGACCAATGACCTCTCTCCTGCTGTTTTCGATGCCCTTGCGCTGATCGTCAGTAAAGCAGAAAAACCTGTCAGTATTTGCGGAGAGTTGGCTGCGAACACAGAAGCCATCCCGAAGCTGCTGGAAATTGGACTTGAAACACTCTCTGTTTCAGCCAAACGTATTGCCGAGACAAAAAAAACCATTAGAGAACAGTAGAAATACTTTAGAAGGATAAGAATAGATGTTTAACTTACTGCAACGCATCGGGAAAGCCCTCATGACCCCGATCGCCGTACTCCCTGTGGCAGCGCTGCTGCTTCGTTTGGGCTTTGGTGACATTTTTGACGGGCAGATCGCCCTCATTATGAAGTCTGCCGGAGATGCCATCTTCTCCAACCTTGACATGCTCTTTGGTATCGGTATCGCCTACGGACTTGCCAAAAACAATGACGGTGCGGCAGCCCTGGCCGGAGCCATCGGTGTGCTCATCGCAAAAGCGGTTTACCTCAGTATTGACAAAGATGTCAACATGGGTGTCTTTGTGGGTATCATCATCGGTGTACTTGCAGGCACACTTTACAACCGTTTCCACAACATTAAAGTACCTGAGTTCTTAGGCTTTTTCGGAGGCAAACGTTTTGTCCCCATCATTACCGCACTTGCTGCCATTGTCGTGGGTGTCCTGGCCGGATACTTCTGGCACTATGCACAGGGCGGCATTGATGCCTTTTCCAATATGATCATCGGTCTGGGAGAAGTCGGTACCTTCATTTACGGTACCCTCAACCGTCTCCTCATCCCACTGGGTCTGCACCACATACTCAACTCGGTCTTCTGGTTCCAACTCGGTGACTACACGTATATGAAAGATGGTGTCGAAGTCGTGGCCAACGGTGACCTGCACCGCTTCTTTGCAGGCGATCCTACTGCCGGTGTCTATATGTCAGGCTTCTATCTGGTCATGATGTTCGGTCTGCCTGCAATGACCTATGCCATCTACCTCAACACACCCAAAGCCTACCGAAAAAAAGCGGGTGCCATTTTGGCAGGGGTTGCCTTCACCTCTTTTTTAACAGGCATCACCGAACCCCTCGAATTTCTCTTTCTTTTTGTGGCACCGCCACTCTTTGTACTGCATGCCCTCCTGACCGGTCTCGCATTGGCGACGGCACAACTTTTCAACATACATGCCGGTTTCGGTTTCTCCGCAGGCTTCATTGACTACGTTATCAACTATAAACTGGCAACCAAGCCTCTGCTTCTTTTACCTCTGGGTATTGTTTTTGCCGCACTCTATTTTGTCCTGAGTTATTACCTCATCAGGTTTTTAAAGCTGAAGATCATGGAGACGGAACTTTCGGGAGATGACAATGAAGGAGAGGTTTCCGATGAAGCCTTGGCTTTCATTACTGCCCTTGGAGGTGTTGACAACATTGTCAATACCGATGCCTGTATTACCCGCTTACGCATGTCTGTGACCGACAGTTCAGCATTGAAAGATGAAGACTTTATGAAGTTGGGAGCCAAAGGGGTCATACGTCCTGACAAGAAATCTATTCAGGTTGTATTGGGGGCAAAGGCTGAAGAGGTGGCTGAGGGGATTAAGGAAGCGATGAAATAAATATTGCAATGCTCTCGCGTAGGGTGCGTAGTCACGCACCTATGTTTAACCCTTTCGGTCAATGTATCATGATATGCCGATTTAGCCATGTGGTGCGTGATTACGCACCCTACGCGACTATTTCTTTTTCTTCGGGCTCTTTAAAATAATAAAAAACACGACTAAAATAACAGCATACACCACATAATAATAGATATTGTCACTCGGCATCTTAACTCACTTCCATAATGGCATCGCCGCTTATCACGACATTATCATTTTTGTCTATTTCATTGTATTTACTCTCATCGGTAATTAAAATAGGGGTGATGATGTCTTTGGCATTGGCTTTAATGTAGTCCAGGTCTACTTTAATGATGGGATCTCCGGCTTTCACTTCATCACCTTCATTGGCCAGGCGTTCAAAACCTTCGCCTTTAAGGGCAACCGTTTCAAGACCAATGTGTACAAGCACTTCCAGATCCTGTTTGTTCTTAATGCTGTAGGCATGGTTGGTTGAAAATATTTTTGTGATCACACCATCGATCGGGGCTGTAAAAATACTTCCCACAGGTAAAATAGCGACACCGTCACCTGCCATTTTCTGGGAAAAGACTTCATCATCCACACTTTCTATGGCTAAAAGCTGCCCGTCTATTGGGGCGTTGACTATTCTTGGTTTACGTTTTAAAAATCCAAACATGTTTATCCTTTTTGCTCTCCGGCTATGATTGTTGTAATGATACTGAAATCTTCATCAAAGATGACTATATCGGCATCATACCCTTCTTTCAACACCCCTTTGTTAACACCCAGTTTTTCAGCAGGTATTTTTGTCACGGCATTCACCGCATCTATTCGGGTCATGGCGGTATGTGCCACCATATGTCTGAGTGCTTCATTGAGTTTCAGGACTGAGCCTGCAAGGGTACCGTCAGAGAGTGTCGCCTGTCCATTCTCCACAGTCACAGCCTGACCACCCAGATCATATGTACCGCATTTCATACACCCAGCACGCATGGCATCAGTGATCAAAACAAGTTTCTCTTTTTTGACTTGATAGGTCAAGGCCAAAGTGGAAGGATGGGTATGAACAAGGTCGGCAATAATGTCACAACTCACCTCAGGGTCTTCAAAGACTGCCCCGACGATTCCCGGTTCCCTGTGATGATAGGGATTCATGGCATTAAAGAGATGTGTGGCATGTGAGACACCCCAGCTAAAACTCTTTTTACTCTCTTCATAGTTCGCTTCTGAATGTCCAATACTCAAAATAATATGCGGATGCTTTGTATGCAAATATTTGACAAAAGATTCTGCACCCTCTACCTCAGGGGCAAGGGTGATCATTTTGACAATATCAAGATAATGATCGATCAATGCCAAACCGGGACGCTGTATATACTTTTGATCCTGAGCACCATGCTTGGAAGCATTAATGAAAGGGCCTTCCAAATGGACACCAAGGATTTCGGCTCCCGACACTTTTCCCATATTGTTTTGAACAGTGCCTAAAGCCTTCTCGATCACTTCACTTGACATGGTCATGGTCGTTGCGAGAAAAGAGGTCGTACCCGTCTGTGTAAGGGTGGAAGAGATGGTTTCCAAAGCTTCGGCCGTGCCATCCATCACATCTGCACCCCCGGACCCGTGGATGTGCAGGTCGATAAAGCCGGCAGAGACGTAGTGGCCTTTGGCATCGATGGTCTGTATATTTTCCATGTCAACGCTGTCTGAAATTGAGATGATCTTCTTGTCAAAAAGAAGGGTTTTACCTTCAATAATGGCATCGTTGACAATAAGTTTACCATTGATGATCGCTTTGATACTCATTCCTTTTGTAGGGTTGGCTTCAGCCGACCATCACTATTGAACTGTGGTCGGCTGAAGCCAACCCTACCCATTCAATTTCTCTTTTAGGACACGTTTGAGGATCTTCCCTGTGGCATTTTTGGGAAGTTCTTCTATGATGTGAAGATGTTTGGGTATTTTATAGTTTGCCAACTTCTCCCGCATATGGACGCGCAAGCCTTGTTCATCGATTGACTCTACCTCATCTTCAAGCTCTATATACGCTACAGGTATCTCACCGCTTTTTTCATCAAAAATACCTATAACAGCAGAAGCTTTCACACCAAGAAAGATATCGATCACCTCTTCTATCTCCCGGGGGTAGATGTTGATCCCCTTGGAGATGATCAAGTCTTTTTTTCTGTCCACAATGTAGAGGAACCCCTCTTCATCGAGGTAACCCATATCGCCTGTCAGGAGCCAGCCGTTGACGATGGTCTCTGCTGTGGCTTCAGGCCGGTTCAGGTAGCCCATCATGACATTGTCGCCGCTGAAGATGATGTCTCCCACCGTACCCTGGGAAAGTTCATTCATATCGGCATCGACTATTTTGACGGCATGGCCATACATGGCACAGCCTACGGAACCTGCTTTCTGTTTTTTGATGGTGTTAACACAGACCACCGGACTGGCTTCACTCAAGCCGTACCCTTCAAGCAGTTTTGCCCGCTTGAACTTTTTAGACATGGCTTCGAGCGTCTTGGGCTGAAGCGCTGCCGCACCGGAAATAAATGCACGGATCTTGTTGAACCATAAAAAGTACCAGGGAAGTTTGGCTTTTGCCAAGGCATTATAGACATCGGGAATACCGAAAAAGAGTGTCACCCGTTTCATAAGTGTTTGTTTAAAAATATTGCTAAAGGGCTGCAGGGATTTGATGATGACCATAGACCCGCCCACATAAAGCGGCATGATGACACCCACGGTAAGGGTAAAGGTATGAAACATCGGTAAAAAGACGATGATCCTGTCTTTGGGTTTCACCTCTATGAGTTTTCGGGAATACTCCATATTGCTCAACAGGTTTTTGTTACTGAGCATGGCACCCTTGGGCTGTCCAGTGGTACCGGAAGTATAAATGATCACGGCACAGTCATCAAGTCCTCGTACCGTCTGTTCTACTTCATTTTCCTGCATTAATGCATCTTCAAAAGAGGAAAGTTCTTTCTCTTTTGAAGAGACACCTTCCCAAAGGATGTTACTGCACACAGAGTTTTCATTCACTACTTTTTTGTGTATCTCGGAAGCAACAAGCAGTTTTGCACCACTGTCTTTGAGAATGTAATCCAACTCTTCAGACTTTAAAAAAGTATTGACCGGTACAGAGACAGCACCGATCTTTGCCACAGCAAAAATGGTATAGATGAACTCCGGAGAATTCCGCAAAAAGAGGGCGACCCTGTCACCCTCTTTGATGCCCTGCTGTACAAAATAGGCTGCCAGTTTGTCTGCTCTCTCCAGGATCTCGCCATAACTGATCTTAATATCATCATCAAAAAGCGCTGTTTTACGCTTACGCTTCTGACCCTGATGAACGATGATCTCGTAGAGATTGGAAAACTGCTCAGCCATCTTAGAACTCGTACGCTGCACCGATAGTGGTTAAGATAGCACCGCCGCCGCCGAATGTTCCGCCATTTGCAAGAACAGGATTATCGTTGACTCCTCTTGGCATAGAAAGACTCTCTTTACTGTCAAATAACAATGCTGCACCCCAGGAAAGATTTTCGTTCTGCTGATATCTGAAACCCATAGAGAAGACTTTTGCATCTGTATCAGGTAGTTCGAAACCTAGATTTTCAACAGGTACCGGCGTTTCGTCGATCGCGAAACCCATCATCATAGTGATCTTTTCAAGTTCGACCGTAGCACCGATCCTGAAGGTATTGGTATCCATCCAGTTTTTAGGAGAGACCGGTAAATTTGTACCTGTAAACTCCAATGTCTCATATGTTGACCAGTATGTTCTTTCATAGACTGCTTCGAGTGTAAATGTATTATCCCAGGTTTTTGAGATAGCAATATTCAAAGCTGCCGGTAAAGGGATAGAGACGCCGGCATCACCGGTTACTGTCATACCTTGTGTATCTGTCACTGGGTACATGATCGTTGCTGTCCCCTCTTCATTAAGATCAATATTTGATCGGTATGTCACAGCAATAGCAATATCTTCAGCTGGTTTATACGTAGCGGCAAGGTTGTAACCGAACTCAAAGGTATCACCTTCCATATCAACTTTTAATGGCATGCCTATGCCGGTTGCATCATTTTTAACCACACCTTCACTGTATACGATCCTGACACCACCACCAATACTGAAGTTGTCCATCACTCTGTAGGAAACGGTAGGATTCAATTCAATATTTTTAAGCGTAAACTCTTCTGCAAATGCTTTTTGGAATGGGGTTTCCCATCTTTTTGTCAATCCACCGGGGGCTGTCAATGATACACCCCATCTAAAATCACCCATAGGTGCTGAAACATAATGGAGATTAGGGATCAGAATATTTTCTGTCTCTGTATTTCCGGACACAGGCCCAAGACTATAGGTATTTTCAGGCAGGTGCGCCAGAGTAAGACCACCGTCTATATACTGTTTCTCATCCATAAATGCCATATTGGCCGGGTTGAAGTATGATGTGTCTGCTCCGCTTGTGTGTGCAACGTATGCTGCACCCAATGCCATTGAGTTAAGTGACTGCTCCGGGATCTTGTACCCTCCGGCCATGACGACTGAAGATGCAATAGCACTCAGTGCTAAACCTTTTACGATTGTTTTCATTTTTTCTCCTTGTTTTTAAAAGTCCTTGTTTTTCTGAACTTGGGTCAAGACCTGTCATAGATCTTCAATCAAGCTCAGAGTGTCCCATCTCTAGTTTTCTATCAGTGCATACAGTTCCTGTATCTCCTGTGCCCAGATCGTCTCATCGATGGTTTCAAGTATCAGAGGTATATCATCCATACGGGAGTCATTCATAATAAAGCGGAACGCATCCCAGCCTATTTCCCCCTGGCCCAGGGACTGGTGTCTGTCAACTCTGGAGCCCAGTTTTGGCTTGGAATCATTGATGTGCATTCCCATCAGGTACTGACTGCCAACGATCTTGTCAAAGCTCTCCCAGGTTTTGTCATAGACTTCTCTGGTACGGATGTCATATCCGGCTGTGAACATGTGGCAGGTATCTATACAGACACCCACACGGCTTTTATTTTCTACTTTATCGATGATGTGTGCCAAATGTTCAAATTTGTAACCAAGATTGGAACCTTGACCCGCGGTATTTTCAATAACAAGTTTTACCTCTGAATCTTTTGTGGCATCTATGGCTCTGTTCAGTGACTCTGCTATAACATCCAGACATCCAAGTTCTGCCTGCATCAGTTTATCCATATACTCCGGATCTTTTTTGGGTATTTTCACCAGGTGGGATCCCGGATGAAAATTGAGTCTGTCCAGTCCGAGCAATCGGCAACGCTCCAACTCATCGACAAAGGCTTCTCTGGATTTTTCCAGTTTTTCCACTTCAGGGTGTCCCAGATTGATCAGGTAAGAGTCGTGTGGAAGCACATGTTTCGGCAATATGCCTGAAGCTTCAAGGTTTTTATGGAAAGCATCAATGGTTTTTGTTTCCAGAGGCTTTGCCACCCATTGTCTCTGATTTTTTGTAAATACAGCAAATGCTTTTGCTCCGATCGCCATTGCATTTAATGGTGCCTTGTCCACTCCACCGCTTGCAGAGACGTGTGCGCCTACAAATTTCATGCTCTTCCTTGCCCGTTTAAATTATTGTTTTTTCACTTTTACAAGTATATGGTTGATTGTATCACGAAAAATTATATCATTATTTAAAACAGTATAGTCTATGTTATATTTATTGTGACTTATCAGTTTTTGTGTAAAGCCGTTACGGGTTTTCTTCATATTATGCCCCGAAAAGAGTGCTTTTCCTCTGAAGATAGCTTCCAATGTGCCTTCAGGATACCTTGCAGATAGCACTTGTTGGTTAAATTGTTTTTCCGGCATACAGGCCAAAAGATTCATACAGACAGACCCGTCGGAAATACGCAAAGACATAATAGCCTGACCTGAACCATAGATCTCGGCTTTGACTTCATGCTTGTTTTCATACACAAAACCCATATCGGCATACTTAAAAGTAGGTGTTTTAAAAACAATGAAGGCACTGTTCTCTTTCAGGTAGGGGGTACTTCCACAGGCGTTAAAAAAGAAGATGAGCCCAAGCAGAGGCCATATAATTTTAGAAGACATTTTGAACTCTTTCTGTTTTTTTAAAAATTATACCCTCTTTAAGAGAAAGTTAAGCACTCAATCACTATAATTTCGTCCACAAGTTGTGAATGGCCCCATCGTCTAACGGTTAGGATCCATGGTTTTCATCCATGTTATAGGAGTTCGAGTCTCCTTGGGGTCACCATTTGTACCTTGTAAACTTTTTTAAATTTTGTTGGCCCCATCGTCTAACGGTTAGGATCCATGGTTTTCATCCATGTTATAGGAGTTCGAGTCTCCTTGGGGTCACCAACAAAATATTCCCCAAATTTTATTTATCACAAAAATCATTACCATACATACCATAGCTTCGGTTTCATCGAACACATTACAATCAGTATTCGATAATATTCGTTATTTTCCTATTGCATGGTCTAATTGTGCCATGGCAATGAAGTAATCATAATAGGCCGTAACCAGATCGGAGAGAGATTTAATATAGCCCTGCTGTGCATTTTGGAGTTCAACAAAATCTGACAATTCATTTTCATACCGTTTTTGTGCCTGATCTAATTTTTGTTTGCTTGTTTTTGCAATACTCTCGGAGAGTTTCACATTTTGCCTGTTTCTCCGTAAAGAAATATGGGCTTCAATCACTTCTCTTTTGACAGAAAGCTTGATGCTTCTTACTTGTGAACTTGCTTTTAAAACAGCTATCTTTGCCTCCTGTACGGAAGCATCTGTCTGATACCCGGAAAAAAGATTCCAATTCATATTGACAGTCACTACTCCCTGGTCCTGAGGAGTGAAACCATCATCTTTCTGCTCGCTGTAGCTTCCGTTAAGCGTAAGTGTCGGGGCATAATCCCCTTTTTGTGACGCCACATTGGACTTGCTGCTTTGCACGATATGCCTTGAACTTTGCAAAACATAGCGATGCTCATAGGCAAAATCTTCCAAACGGTTTAAAGAGGTTTTTACCACAGGAAGTTTTTGACTGACATGTGGTAAAGAGAGCTTTTTACTATAGAGTTTGTACTGTCCGTTGTTGGGGACGTACCCTAAAGTTTCTTCCAGTTTTGCACGTTCTATTTCCAGTTCAAATTCTGCATTTTGCAAGTCAAGGTTTGCCTGTTCCAAGGCTACTTTTGCATCGGAGACATCAATGATGGTCTTAATACCCGAAACCAGATAGCGTTGTGCCCGGTGAAGCTGCTGCTGCTGCAGTTGTACATTTTTTTGCTGTACATGAATGATACTCTTGCTTTTGAGTACTTCGTAATAGTGTTGTTTTACCAGTAAAATTTTGTCAGAGATGACTTGCTGCATTTGTGCCTGAAGCGATAAGGCTTCCGACTCAGTACGGTGAATGTTACCTGTGGTTTTCCCGAAATCATAAAGCAGTTGGGAAGCAGAGATGGTGCCGGTCAAAACATCAGAATTGATGGCTGGCAGGTTTGGTACCGTGGCTCGCTGCTTACCTGCTGCAAATCCCACATCCAGTTTTGGCAGGTAGAATCCCTCTGCAAACTTTGCACGCTCCTGTGCCCCATGAAAGTCAAAACGGCTGGCATCAATATCGGGGCTGTGCTCTAAAGCAATTTGAACCAGCGTATCGATGGTCAAAGTCTCTGTTTTTGCTTCCAGGTTGGCACAAAACAGTAAGGCCAAAAAGAGTAACTTACGCTTCATTTTCTTCCTTTGTAAATCTTTCTTTTAAACGTTCCAGAACCACGAACAGGACAGGCGTCAGTAAAAATGTCAACAGCGTGGAGAGAAGCATCCCGCCAAATACTGCCGTACCCAAGGACTGTCTCGATGCTGCACCTGCCCCCGAAGCAAAGACCAAAGGTAAAATACCCAGTAGGAAGGCAAAGACGGTCATAAGAATAGCTCTCAGTCGTAAAATAGATGCTTGCACGGCACTCTCAATGAGACTCATGCCTGAAACATGCAACTCTTTTGCAAACTCCACCACAAGAATGGCATTTTTGGAAGACATCCCTATGAGCAGGACCAGTCCGATCTGTGTGTAGGTATCGTTCAGCAGACCTGCGATCATATTGGCACCCAGCGCACCGAACATCACTACCGGAATAGGCAGCATGATGATCAGCGGGGTCATCCAGCTCTCATACTGGGCAGAGAGGAAAAGAAAGACCATCAGCAGAGAGAGCATGAAAATATACATAGCGGCATTTCCTGCCTCTTTCTCCTGCAGGGTAATACCCGAATACTCATAGCCTATGGAGCTTGGCAACTCTTTTGCCGCCACCTCTTCTATGGCCGCAATGGCATCAGCGGAAGAGAAGCCTTCTTTGATGTTATGCACACCGTTGATGGCAATACTCTGATAGGCATTGAAATGGGTAATGGCATTGGGGCCGGAGATATTGTGGATACGTACGATCGTACTCAGCGGTATCATCTCCCCCTTCTTGTTCTTGACAAAAAAGGCCGTAATGTCATCTTTATTGGTACGGTAACTCTCATCGGCCTGCATAAAGACACGGTAGGTTTTACCGAATTTATTGAAATCATTGACATAGAATGAGCCCAAATAAGTTTGCAGGACAGAGAAAACATCATCGAGTTTCAACCCTAAAGAAAAGACTTTGTCTCTGTCAATATCGACATAGAGTTGCGGGTAGTTGGCATTGAACATGGTATAGGCCATCATAATGCGTTCATCGGCATTGAGCTTTTGAAGGAACTTCCGGGCGTGTGTTTCAAACTCCTGAAGCGGCATAGCGGTCAGGTTCTGCAGCTTGAATTCAAAACCGCCGACAGCAGAGAGACCGGGAATGGAGGGCGGAGAGAAGGCCCGTACTTCGGCTTCAGGTATCTGTACTTTCGCCCTTTTTTGTATTTTGGCCATAATGGCAGGCACAGAAGTCTCTTTGCTTTTCCGCTGATCCCAGTCATCGAGTATGAGAAAAATGGTCGAAGTGGAAGAGTCCAGCGCACCTGTGATCATGTTAAATCCATTAATGGCGATGACGTCAGCAACCCCTTTGGTCTTTTCAAATATCTCTACGGCTTTGCGTGTACTCTCTTCTGTCTTCTGAAGGTTGGTACCGGGCTGCAGAGAGACAGACGCGATGATGGAGCCCTGATCTTCATTGGGGAGAAAGCCTGTCGGCAGTACTTTAAATATGCCATAGGTTGCCGCCAGAAAGAGTATGTAGACAAGTAAAACCACATACCAGAACTTAATGAGTGTGCGCAGTACTTTTTCGTACACATGTTTCAGACCATCCAGCCCCTGATCGAATTTTTGAAAGAAAATATTCTTCTCCCCTTTTCTACGCTTCAGGATAGTCGCTGCAAGTGCAGGAGAGAGGGTCAGCGCTACCAGTGCTGAAATGAGCACGGAAAAAGAGATGGTCATGGCAAACTGTTTATAGAGTGCACCGGAAATACCCGGAATGAACGTGACAGGCACAAAGACAGCCAGCAGTACCAAAGTCGTAGAGACGATCGGTGCGAAGATCTCCTTCATGGCTTTTTTCGTTGCTTCTTTACGGCTGATATCAGGGTCCTTCTCCAGGTTGGCTTCTACATTTTCAACCACCAGAATGGCATCATCGACCACAATACCGATGGCAAGAATGAGTCCAAAGAGGGTCAGGGTATTGATGGAGAACCCCACTACTTCCAGTACGGCAAAAGTACCTATGAGTGAGACCGGAATGGCAATGGCAGGAATGAACGTTGCACGGAAAGACTGCAAAAAGAAATAGACGACGATCAGTACCAGTATCAAGGCTTCAAAGAGTGTTTTCACCACTTCATCGATGGAGACTTCCACAAATTTGGTCGTATCGTAGGTCGGTTTTGCCGTAATGCCTTTTGGAAAACGTTTTTTCAGTTCATCGAGCTTAGCTTTGACCTTTTTGGCGACAGCCAAAGCATTGGCATCAGGCAGTTGATAGATACCCAAAAGTGCTGTCGGTTTGTTATTGAGAGAAGCCGACCACATGTAGGACTCTGCACCCAGTTCTACCCGGGCAATATCTTGAATACGCACCCGGCTGCCGTCATCATTCTCTTTGACAATAATGTTTTCAAAATCTTTACTGGAATCAAGCCGCGTTTTGGAGACCAGCGTGTACTGGAACTTGTTCTGACCTGCGGCAGTAGTATCCCCTATCTTCCCAAGGGCAATCTGTACATTCTGGTCTTTTAGTGCCTGCTGCACCTCTCTGATGGTCAGACCAAAAGAGGAGAGCTTGTCCGGGTCGATCCAAATACGCATAGAGTACTTCCGCTCTCCCATATTCCGTACATTTCCCACACCCTCGATACGCTTCAACTCTTCAAGTATGTTCAAAGAGGCGAAGTTGGAGAGGAATAAGGCATCATGACTGGGATCAGAGGATTCTATGGTGACCATCTGTACCATCGAGGTGGAGAGTTTACGGGTGGTCACACCCATCTGTTTGACCGTATCGGGCAGAGAAGGTGTTGCCAATGCCACCCTGTTCTGTACATCAACCGCAGCAATGTCGAGGTCATAACCCAATTTGAAATAGACGTTGATCGTGGAAGATCCGTCCGAAGCAGAGATGGAATCCATATAGATCATCCCCTCTACTCCGTTAAGCTGCTCTTCAATGGGTGCTGTCACAGAACGTTCGACCACTTCTGCAGACCCGCCGGTATAGTTGGCACTGACCTGTATGGTCGGAGGAACGATCTCAGGGAACTGTGCAATAGGAAGGATGTTAATAGAGATCAGTCCCACAATGACAATGAAGATCGAAATGACCTTCGCAACGACAGGACGGTCAATAAAAAAGAGTGAGAACATCGCTTACTCCGAGAGTGTCACGGTGTTATTGATCTCAACGGGAGAAACCTTTACACCGGGAACAAGTGCACGTATGGTTTCAGCCACGACCCGTTCTCCTGCAAATACTTTTGGCAGTATCACCATATCATTATTGCTGAAGACCGGCTTGATCTGCCTGATCTGCACACTGTTGTTCTTATCGACAACATAAATAAACTGTCCCTGCTGATTTTGGTAGACCTGATCAGGATCCACTGCGACAACTGACATTTTATCTGATATCAATACATCAACGATCACAAAAGAGCCCGGGAAAATAGTCCTGTCCGGGTTATGTACTTTCGCTCTTACCGGTACCGTTCCCGTCGATGCATTGGAGACACTGTCTATAAACTCGATATTTCCGTCCAAAATGACCTTTGTTCTTTTACCGCCTCGTAAATATACTTTTACTTTGGGTTTAGGCAGAGACTTGTATTTCTGTATCACGGAGACTTCTCCGGCAGAAGGGTTGAAATTGACATAGAGATACTCAGAATTCACAATTTGTGCCAACTCTGTCCCGGGTTTGACAATATTGCCTATGAGTACTTTCTCTTTCCCTATCTGCCCGTCAATACTGGCATGCACATCACAGTAAGTGAGGTTGAGCGTAGCGGCAACAAGGGCTGCTTCGTCTGCTCGGATCGTGGCTTCCAACTGCTTTTGAGTCGCCACAAGTTCATCCAGTTTCTCCCTGGGTGCCAACTGCTCTTTGACCAAAGGTTTGTAACGCTTGACATTGGCATTGGCAAGTTTCAGACTGGCTTTGTCTTTTTCCAGGACTGCCTTTTTCTGATCGACCACTGCCTGATACTCACTTTTGTCTATGGTAAAAAGAATTTGATCTTTTCTGACTTCGTCACCGGGCTTAAAGAGACGCTCTTTGAGTTCACCCTCCACCCGTGCCAGGACCGTCACTTTATCGACCGCCTGTGTTTTCCCGGAAAAGCTTCCCCAGATAGGGTAGGCCTCTTTTGTTAAGGTATGTACCTTCACCTCAATAGGTTTGGTTTCAGCAACAACTTCTTTACTCTTTTTCTGCTCTCCACAAGCCGATAAAAGTAAAAGTGCTGCCGAGCAGAGGAGTAAAGATGATTTTAAAGATAGTGACAAAGTGTTCCTTTTAACGTGTAATACTTTTAAAGTAAAAAAAATGATAATAGCATATTTAAGATATGTATAAGTTATTTACTTTTGATCTCAATACTGTTTTTTGTTTTGACGGTACTTTTTCTGTTTTCAAATTTCTCGAGTTCTGCCTCATTCTTCTGCTTGAGCTCTTCCCTCATGTTTGCATAGACTTTCTCTTTAAGTGCGGCAAGCTCTGCTTCCAGTCCGTCTATATAGGCATTCAGTTCATCGATCTGCTTTTTGTATGATCCACAGCCCTCAACAGTCGTATAGTAGTTGTCCTGATACACAACACCTGTATTGAGTATGGGTCTTACACCTGGCCGGATGATAGGTCTGTCCGGGACAATGGGGTGTACAGGTTTTGGTTTGGGGACTGCTTTTTTCATGATCACATCTGCAGAAGCAAAAGATCCCAACAGCAGAAAGCTAAAGAGAACAGAGAATATTTTTTTTGATGTCATGATATTTTTCCTGAAAAGTTTTTGTGTATTATAGCTAATTCAAAAAATATCTGTGTGTAGTTAAAAAAGAAGATATGGTGGAGAATAACGGGATCGAACCGTCGACCTCTTCGCTGCCAGCGAAGCGCTCTCCCAGCTGAGCTAATTCCCCATATGTGGTTAAAACGTCCGTATTATAGGTTGTCGTAGCTTATTTTCTACTTTATCCCCGATAAGTGGTCGGCTGAAGCCAACCCTACGGATACCTATTTTGCCCTGTAGGGTTGGCTTCAGCCGACCTTTTGATACAAAAAGAGAAAAAAACTTATGAACGTGAAGTGACTTCGAGAAGGTGGTAACCGAATTGTGTTTTTACCGGTCCGTGAACTACACCTACCTCATCGTTAAAAACCACTTTGTCAAACTCAGGTACCATCTGTCCTTGTGAAAAAGTACCAAGGTCTCCGCCGTTTGCACCTGATGGACAGGTTGAGTTCTCTTTTGCTGCCTGTTCAAAAGTCATTGCTCCGGAATTGATCTGCTCTTTGAGTTCGTTACATTTTGCTTCGCTGTCTACTAAAATATGTCTTGCACTTGCTGTTGCCATGTGTTATCCTTTAAATGTTGGTATCGAAAGAGACCAGTTCGCCTCTTTTGAGTCGGGGTATTATATCGGTTTTTATTTTACGTATCATAAAACTTTTTTTGGCAAAAAGCATGCTTGTATCAGCCACGATCTGCTTCAGTTTGGCATCATAATGCTTAATGAGAAAACTGCGAAGAACATGCTGTAGCTCCTCTTCACTCATCACTTCGAAGGTATCGTCCACGGCAAGTCCCATAAGATGTGGGTGCTCTTTCTCTCCGTTGATCAGGGCAGAGAAAAGTTCTGCATAGCCACCGAACATAGGCACATCAATGACATCCAGTACGGAGTCAATAAGATTTGGCTTCTCCAAAAGTGTTTTCAAAATACTCAACTGCGCCACATCGTCACGTTTTTGGGAAATATTTTCCCGGGCATTGCCCAAATTGGTCTGTTTGCCGAAGAGTGCCGGGGTGATGCCCAGAAGTGTCGCAGCCATGGGGATATAGGCATCTTTAATGATGGGGGTCAGCGTATCGAGGAACTGTTTGGCACTCCCGAAAGCCGCCTCTTTGGCACGCGGGTCATTCAGGTCATAGGCATAAATGGTCTGCTCCAGTACAAAAGGAATGAGCGGCTTGGCTCCTCTGAGCAGTGAGGCAACCTCTTCACTCTGCCCCTTGGCAATCAGGTCTGCCGGATCCTGCCCATCGGGAAAGAGCACCACCCCTCCGTCAAAACCGGAATGAGAGAGCATTTGTGCCGCTTTGAGTGCTGCCGCCTGCCCTGCTTTGTCACCGTCATAGGCCAGAATGATTTTAGGATCACCCTTTCTGAGTAAAGGTAAATGCTCGGGCGTTAAAGCGGTACCCATAGAAGCAACTGCTTCGGTAAAACCGGCCTGATGAAACATCACCACATCCAGGTACCCTTCACAGACAATGAGCTTTTTATTTTTGTAAATACTCTCTTTTGCCAGATCGTAGCCGTAAAGCAGACGTGATTTGTTAAAAAGTTTGGTCTGTGGAGAATTGATATATTTGGCAGGGTGATTCGTAATGGTACGACCTCCAAAACCAACTGCCGCACCCGAAGCAGAGAAGATAGGAAAGGTAATACGCTCTACCAGACGGGCATAGAGTCTGCCTCCGTCATCCTGTGCAAGCACACCTGCTTCTACCGCTTTAGGCAGAGGAAGCAGGGCTGAATTGAGAAAATTCAGCACCGAATTTCCCTCAGGCACAAAACCAATACCGAATTTTTGAATGGAACGTTCCGCAACACCTCTGTCCAAAAGATAGTTCCTGGCCGTAGGGTTATGTTCAAGATTTTTCACATACCAGGTCTGAATGGCTTCGAGTATCCGCTTGGCATCGGAATAGTCCGAAGAACCTTTGGTATATTCCAATGAAAAGTTATACATAGAAGCCAGTTTTTCTATGGACTCAGGGTAAGAGAGTTTCTCCAGTTCCATCACGAATTTAATGCTGTCACCACCTACACCACAGCCAAAACAATGGTAGATCTGCTTACTTGGGCTCACTACAAAGGAGGGTGTTTTTTCTCCATGGAAGGGGCAGTTGGCTTTGTAGTTGGCACCAGCTTTTTTCAATTCTATGAAGTTGCCAATGACATCAACAATATCAATACTGTTTTTGAGTGATTCTATGGAGGCGTTATCTATCATAAGAGAATTATATCTAATTAGGTATAATTTAACCTCACAAAGCATAAAGGCAAAACTTGGAAAATTTTCTACCCGAATACAATGACCCATTGTTCAGTATTCTGCTTATTGTCATCATCTCTCTCATTATTGCCGTTGCCACCTATGGCTGGGGGATGTACAAGCAGCAGAAAGAACAGGGGAATCTGCTCAAATTTCTGGACAAGTTCGATTCTGCGGAGTGCGCGCTTGACACTTCGGACATGCCTTTTGAAATGCACCTGCTCAAACCCCTCTCCCTGCTGGCCAAAGCCTTTGAAAATTCCGGCGAGTACCATAAGTCCATCTCCATCTACCTCTACCTCATCAAACATGTCAGCAATGAGCAGGGAAAACTGGAGCTCATGGAGCGTTTGGGGAAGACGTATCTGCATGCCGGTTTTTTGGAGCGTTCGAGAAGTCTCTACGTGGAAGTACTGCGTAAAAAACCACGCAATGTCAAAGTGCTGTATGAGCTGGGAGTGGTGTATGAAATGATGCACCAGTATGACAAAGCCAAAGAGGTCATAGAGCCCCTTGAACTGTTGGGAGAAGATACGTACAATCTGGAAAAGTTCCTTACACTCTCACAGATCACTTCAAGTAAAAGTACCTCCATTGAAGACAAAGTCAAAAAGCTCAAACAGTTGCTTGAAGATGAACCGCATCTCTATAGACAGGTCATTTCCGTACTGCTTCAACTGGACACTCAGGTAGCCTGGGAGACCATCGATATGGCACGTATAGATGAGATACTGGACATCTTCTGGTTCTTACCGAATTCACAAGTCGATTTAGATATAATCTCATCCAACAGTGCCCTGCACACACTCTATTATGCCAAAGGTTATCTGCAAAAAGCACCGAAAGAGAAATCCGGTATTTTTGCGCTTGATATGCTTGCCACAGCCAGAAAAGGCGGATTTGAGGAGGGGGAACTGCTCTTCTCCTATCTTTGTAAAAAATGTAAACAGAGTTTCCCTGTTTCCTTCAAGCGCTGTCCTAACTGTATGGCCATAAATTCTGTAAAAGTCGAGGAAGAAATTGCAAAATCAAGCCCGCAAACAAATTACTCTCTACTCTGACGGCTCAAGCCTGGGAAACCCCGGACCGGGAGGTTACGGCGGTATACTCGAATTTAAAGGCAAAAGAAAAGAGTATTGCGGCGGGGAGACCCATACCACCAATAACCGTATGGAGCTGATGGGGGTCATAGAGGGGCTGAAACTCCTCAAGGAACCCTGTGATGTCGAAGTGATCTCGGACAGCTCTTACGTAGTCAAGGCCATCAATGAATGGCTGGCCGGCTGGGTACGTAAAAACTTTGCCAAGGTAAAAAATGTAGACCTCTGGAAAGCCTACCTTGAAGCGGCAGCACCCCACAACGTGCACGGTACCTGGGTTCGTGGACATAACGGACACCCGGAAAACGAACGCTGCGACGAACTGGCACGTGATGAAGCAGAACGCATAAAGGCAAACCTGTAGGGGCAGACCTGCGTGTCTGCCCAAACAACGTGTCTGCCCAAACCCAAACAACCAAAAATAAAGGAATAAAAATGAACGACTACAGTCAACTTGAAAAGAGACTGAACTATACATTTGACAACAAGCAATTGATTATTGAGGCTTTGACACACAAAAGTTACAAAAAGCCTTACAATAATGAGCGGCTTGAGTTTTTGGGAGATGCGGTACTCGACCTCATTGTCGGAGAGTACCTCTTTTTCAAATTCCCAAGCTCGAACGAAGGCATACTCTCCAAAATACGTGCTTCACTTGTCAACGAAAGCGGCTTTACTCTTTTGGCAAAAGAGTTGGATCTCGGTGCCTATATCTATCTCTCTCTGGCCGAAGAGAACAACAACGGCAGACATAAACCCTCTCTCCTCTCCAATGCCTTTGAAGCGATCATGGGGGCGATTTACCTTGAAGCAGGACTGGAAAAAGTCAAAGACATTTCTATTAAACTGCTGGAAGAGTGTCACCCGAAAATAGACCTGCAGTCCCTGTCAAAAGATTACAAAACAGCTTTACAGGAGTTGACACAGGCGAGCCATGGTGTGACGCCATCGTATGAGATGCTCGGCTCTTCAGGACCTGACCATAAAAAAGAGTTTGAGATCGCCATTGTACTGGACAACAAGACCATTGCCTCTGCAAAAGGCAAAAGTAAAAAAGATGCACAGCAGAAAGCTGCACGCATTGCATTAGACATATTGAAGGGCTGACATGAATACCTTTGGAAAGAAACTGACACTCACCACCTTTGGGGAATCCCACGGAAAAGCACTCGGGTGCATACTCGACGGTGTACCCGCAGGACTGAAGATAGACGAAGCCTTCATACAGTCTGAACTTGACCGCAGAAAGCCGGGGAAAAGCAAACTGGAGACAGGACGTAAAGAGGATGACAAATTTGAAATTCTCTCAGGTACCTTTGAGGGCGTAAGCACAGGTACCCCTATTGCCATGGTGATCTTCAATACCAACCAGAAGTCTAAAGATTATGAGAACGTGAAAGATCTTTTTCGTCCCGGACATGCAGACTTCACTTACTTTCACAAGTACGGGTTGAGAGACTACCGTGGCGGCGGACGTTCTTCTGCAAGAGAGACAGCAGCAAGGGTCGCCGGCGGTGCCATTGCCAAACTGATACTCAGGGAACTTGGTATTTCGGTGCAGAGCGGACTCTGTGAAGTGGATGGCATTAAAGGGGAAGTGCAGGATTTTGAACATGCAAAAACCTCCAAAATGTATGCACTTGACCCCCGTAAAGAGGCAGAACAGGAAGCAGCGATCCTGAGAGCCAAAGAGAATCATGACTCGGTAGGTGGCGTGGTACTGACGACGGCAACAGGTGTCCCCATTGGCTTGGGTGAACCACTCTACTATAAACTCGACGCCATTTTAGCTGAAGCGATGATGGGCATTAACGCGGCAAAAGCCGTTGAGATCGGTGACGGCATTGCCTCTACCCACCTCAAAGGTTCCCAGAACAATGACCCTATTACCCTTGAAGGCTTCAAGAGTAACCATGCCGGCGGTATTTTGGGTGGTATCAGCAACGGAGACACGGTCATTGTAAAAACCCACTTTAAACCGACCCCATCCATTTTTCAGGAGCAGGATACCATTACCACACACAATGAAGAGGTCAAATGTAACTTAAAAGGGAGACATGACCCTTGTGTAGCACTTCGTGGTGCGGTTGTCTGTGAAGCGATGATGGCATTGACGCTGGCTGACATGTCCCTGCTCAATATGGGGAAAAAGATGGAGCATCTGACTGCCATTTATAGGAAACTGGGAAAACAGGAAAAATAAGGAAACACTTTGAAAAAATTCGGACTTGGCATTGTTGCCATTATATTGCTTACAGCACTCTACTATGTGACAGCAGGTTCCACACAACTCAGAGATGAGATGAAGATACGTGTCAACACAGAACTCTCCAAGCTCCAACAGCAGGGTTTCGGAGTGAAAGAGCGGATGGTCAAAGAGAAGAATGAGCACTTTGTACTCTCTGTTGAAGACCCGAAAAAAGTTGCGGCATTCTATCAGACACAGGGTACAGAACTGGAAGTGAAAGATGCAGAGGCGCTGAAAGGTTTGAAGATCGGCGTCGACCTCACCTACCTCAATGACAGCTACTCCGCCCTCTCTGCAGACCTTTACCCGCTCTCCCTTCCCGACACGCTGAGTAAAGCAAAAGAGCTCACAGAAGAGGACAAAGCCCTCATTGACCAGCTTAACGAGATGCTCAGGAGAAAAGCCATTTTAGTGCATATCGATTTCAACAAAATGCTCTCAAGTTTCAAAGGCTATGTCAAGGACATCAATGAAACACTGATGCTCAAAGAAAAAACGGTGATCACACTCAAAGGAGACAGCTTTAAGGGAGAGATCAAAGAGGACCGTATCACGGCTATGGATCAGAAGATCGAACAGATAGGTCTGGTAATGGGAGAGGTACTTGCCCTTCATATAGAAGAGAGTAAAAGTGATTATGTTCTCAACGGTAAAACGCTGTATGATTCCCACTACGGATTTACTGTCAAAAATGTCACCCTCCAGGCCAAAGTGAAAGAGATGCCCATCGAGATGCATTTTTCTGAGATCAGCGGTGAAGACACAACTGCCGTAACAGACAACCTTGCCAACAACAGTATGAAACTCAAGGTCGCCTCTGCCGCGATCAACGACGGAAGTACAGAGACAAAGCTGATGGGCAGTACCTTCTCTTTCAAGATCTCCAATCTGGATATGGATATTCTTAAACAGATCGATGCGACCGATGTGAATGACACAGAGAAGATCAATACACTGGTACAGTCACTGCTCGGCAAAGGTATTAAGATGGAAATACCGACTTTGGAGGTAAAACGTCTGGCGTATCTGGGTCAAGAAATGGATGGATTCACGATCACCTCAAGTTTTGCCGTCAATAAAAATATTGATCTGGCTGCCGCAAAAGAGAATCCTCTGGCACTGTTGAATGCACTGGACAGCAAAACAAAAATCACCCTCTCTGATGCACTCTTCGCCATCATTGCACAGCAGCCACAGGTGATGCTGCTTGCCATGTTCATTCAGCCCAAAGTCGTCAATGGCAAAAAGATCTATGAACTTGAACTCAAAGAGGGAAAACTGACTGTCAACGGCTCTCCGTTGATGTAAACCGCACTAAGGACTTTGGAGCAGTGACTTCAGTCGCTTACATGCGACTGAAGTCGCATCCCCAAACTATAAATGGTATTAGAGATTCCCTTAAAAGAGTGCGGGTTCATCTAAGCCTTTCACACGAAAGGTTTTACGGTGGATCTCGCAGCGGTCATACCTGACCAAGGCTTCCATATGGGCTTTGGTACCGTAGCCTTTATGCTTCTCAAACCCATACTCCGGATAGACCTTCGCCATTTTTACCATCTCTCTGTCCCGTGTCACCTTCGCCAAAATACTCGCCGCTGAGACTTCCTGTACTTTATCGTCCGCTTTGACCATCGTCGTGATGTTGTCAACCCCGAAGGTGCTGTTACCGTCAAAAAGATACTCAGCTTCAGGCAAATGATCCTGAATACTTTTCAAACCGGCATGGATGCACTTTGAAATACCAAGTTCATCTATCTCCTTTGCAGAAAAGGAAACAATATGATAGTCTGAATTTTCAATGACCAGAGGGAAAAGTACTTCACGTTTTTTCTCCGTAAGCTTTTTAGAATCCATCAACCCATCAACAGGATTTTTCAGTATCACCCCTGCCATCACCAAAGAACCGGCCAAAGGACCGCGACCTGCTTCATCTATGCCGCAGAGGGGTTTCTTTTGTTGTTTCATTTTTTCTCCGAATTGTTTTTATGTGTTGTTTATATTATCGGTGTTGTAAGGGTACAACACCCTACAGGATTTTTCACCCTATTAAATTTAATTTGCATTCCAACCGTAGGGTGTTGTCCCACGACAACACCTTTTTAACTAGAAATTCATATCAATCCTAATTCTTTAGCAAGTCTAAACTGTTTCCTCTTGTCATAAAGATAATAATTATAGCCAAATTTGTGGTGTTGTGAGGGGCACAACCCTTCCCCGGTACATCACAATTCTCATGCCAACCGTAGGGTGTTATACCCTTACAACACCGATAATTTGAATAATAATATATCTGTAAATACGTAATATTATAGAATCCATGTTTTCGGTGTTGTCGGGAGACAACACCCTACAGCCCACAACAATCCAAATTATGATTAAATCCAAAATATGACAATTTGTCATATTTTTCATCTCTCATTTTTATCTATGCTACTATGAACTATGTCAAATTATAAACGAATATATCTTGATGGGTATAGCTACTTTATCACCATGGTTACCCAGGGACGGAACCCCATACTCATTGACAACATTACACTCTTACGTGACAGTTTTAAACTGAGCAAACAACGGTATGATTATCATATAGATGCTATTGTCATTTTACCTGACCATATACATATGATACTCACACCTAAAAACCCTCAGGAATACTCCAAAATCATCACCCATATCAAGCGTAGTTTTATTTACGGGCTAGATGCATCACTCAAAGAAAAAGCCAAATTACACCTAAGCTCCTCTGGCTACAAGCGTAAACTCTCTGGTATCTGGCAAAAAAGATTTTATGAACATACCATAAGAGATGAAAAAGACTGGCTCGGAAAAATGCACTATATACAACACAACGCTGTCAAACATGCTTATGTTGATACGTGGGAGGCATGGAAATATTCATCATTCATAAAAAACCCGTAGGGTGTTGTACCCTTACAACACCGACAATATGCATACAAATAAATTTCAATCGTAATTCAAATTTGTGGTGTTGTGAGGGCACAACACCCTACACCCTTATGTCATTTTAATTTTACACAAAAAATCACCCATCAATCAGCAACGCTAAAAAGGCTTCCCCATACCGTTCAAACTTCACTTCACCTATGCCGTGGACAGCAAGCATCTCTTCTTTATCCTGAGGGACTTTGGAGGAGAGGTCTTTAAGTGTTTTGTCTGAAAAGACGATGTATGGAGGTATGCCTTTTGCAGAAGCAATTTGTGTACGGAGGTCTCTCAGTCTGTCGTACATCTCTACATCATAATCATCAAAATAGCTGACTTTTTTCTTCGCAACGGCTTTTTGCACTTCAAGACGCTCTTTTTTGAGCAGGATCTCGTGGGCACCTTTAATGACTTCCACCCCAAAGGTTGTCAACCTGTAGACTTTAAATTCACCGATTTCAACAGCACCCAGTTCAAGCAGCTTGTCACCGATTGTCAACCATTGGTTTTTAGAATACTC
Organism: Sulfurovum sp.; assembly: GCA_027071315.1. Classification (GTDB taxonomy): domain Bacteria; phylum Campylobacterota; class Campylobacteria; order Campylobacterales; family Sulfurovaceae; genus Sulfurovum. The sequence continues at coordinate 8,044 of JALSUP010000007.1, read as the reverse complement.
CGTACCGATACCATAGACAGAGAGTGTGTCATGCCCGTTTTGAAGGAGTCTCTGCTCCTTGGAGCCTTTAAGTACATCAATGACATAGTGCAGACCGAACTTCTGGTCTGTACGCAAAATGGTAGAGAGCAGCATGCGCGAGGCGGTTGTAATGTCAACCTTTTCACTCTCTGGTGCGGTACAGTTGTCACACAATGTCTCACAGGCTTTAATACGGTCATCAAAATAGGCAGCCACAGACTGATGGCGGCAGTTTTCAGAGTTGGCAAAACGTACCATGCTGTCGAGTTTGTTGAAGGCATGCTCTTTGTAAGGGGTCTCCGGCAGGTCTTCAATGAACATCTTCTGCTGCACAATGTCCTGAGCAGAGAAGAGCAGAAGGGTTTCCGCTTCCAGTCCGTCCCGTCCTGCCCGTCCGATCTCCTGGTAGAAGTTCTCCAGCGTTTTGGGCATGGTCATGTGTACGACAAAACGGATATTGGACTTGTCAATTCCCATACCAAAGGCGATAGTTGCCACGACAACCTGTACCTTGTCTGCCACAAAGTCTGCATAGGTTTTGTTCTTCTCCTGCGTGGGGAGACCGGCATGGTAGGCTTTGGCTTCTATGCCTTTTTCCTGTAAAAAATGTGCTACGGCTTCTGTATTTTTACGGGAGAGGGTATAGATGATCCCCGATTCGCCTTGATGCATTTTCAGGAACTCCATGAGTTGTGCACGACCGTCTTTAATGCGGTGTTTGGCATGGATGGTCAGATTGTCTCTGAAAAGTGACCCTCTGACACGTTTTGGGTTTTGCAAGCCCAGATTGGTGGCGATGTCCTGTTCCACGGCATTGGTTGCTGTGGCTGTAAAAGCGGTAATAGGGGTTGTGGCAAACTGCTCTTTGAGCAGAGAGAGTCGTCTGTAGTTTTCTCTGAATTCATGTCCCCACTCTGAAACGCAGTGCGCTTCGTCTATGACAAAAAAGTTGATGGGGAGTTGATGCAGCATAGTCAGGAAATAGGCATTGGTCAAGCGTTCCGGTGCCACGTAAAGCAGTTTGATCTTCCCTGCTCTCAATTCGCCTTCTATCTTTTGACTCTGCTCCAGGTCCTGCATGGAACTCAACATGGCCGCAGGAATACCATTGGCTTTGAGTGCCGTGACCTGGTCATGCATGAGGGCAAGCAGAGGAGAGACAACAACGGTAATGCCCTCCATCAGTAGTGTCGGGAGCTGGTAGCAGAGAGACTTTCCTCCACCCGTAGGCAGGATCATCAGTACATCTTCTCTGTTCAGTATGGCATCGACCACCTCTTCTTGCAAAGGTCGAAAGGCGCTGTGTCCGAAATAGTGTTCTAGGGTTTCTAATTTATTCATAGAGGAAGTGTACCTTTTTTAGAAAGAAAGTGAGAGAAAATATGTCATATTGACATATTTTTAGGAAAATTTATACCCTACTCCCCAGACAGGAGAGAAATAATTGGCTTCATTTTGAGGGTCTATCTTGTTTTTCAAACGGTTTATGGCTACATTGACAGCATTGTCATTGACCCCTTCGCCTTCTGAACCCCATACCTCATCACGCAGGAAATCACGGGTCAGCGGTTTGTCTATATTTTCAAGGAAGGTTTTCAGGAGTTTAAATTCGAGCGGTGTCAGGGAAACAGCTTTTTCCTTGACCAGCACACTGCTCTCTTCAAGATCAATGAGGATCTCTTTATATTTCAAGCGTTTCTGTTTGGTCAGTACCCCGTAGCGTTTAAGAAGTGCCTTGACACGGAGTTTCAGCTCCATAGGACGAAAAGGTTTGGTAATGTAGTCGTCTGCACCGGCAACAAAACCCTCTTCAAGTTCAAACTCTTTGTCTTTGGCTGTAAGAAAAATAACCGGTATGGTGTAGCCTATGTCACGTAAATAGGCGACAAATTCGCTTCCTTCCATTCCCGGAAGGTTTCGGTCAACGATCATCAATGCAGGGGTCTCTTCTTCAAGGAACTGTTCGACATTCTCGCTGGAGAGAAAGCCTGTCACGGTGTAGCCTTCTGATTCGAGGTGGTACTCTATCAGTTCTAAAATATCTTCTTCATCTTCTATTACGATGATCTCTATACTGTTTTGCATGCTGCATTATAGCACACAAAAAAGGTGATTTAGAGTTTACCGCCCATACGTGCGAACATCAAACGGTCAGAAATGTCTTCCAAGCGGTCAATGATCTTGAGATTTTTACGGATATATTTGAGGATATTCACGTTCTCATCATTCATCGTATAATTGTTATGCATCACCTGCAGCACATCTTTTTCCACAATGGCATAGACATCATCCGTTTTGGAATACTCCACGTCTATTTTGGCATTGAGCTCTTTGAGTCTGTCCATATCTTCGGTCTCTTTGACCATTTCAATGGCATACTCCAAAGCACGAATGGTACAGCGGTTAATGTGCAGAGACTCTTTAATGATACGCTTTATGTCATCATCTGTCTCTTCCGTGCAAAGTGACATTTTTTTAATATAGTTCTTCTCGTTGGTCGCAATACGCTGCAGGGAAGAGGTGATCTTTAAAAAGGCTACCATCTCTCTGAGGTCTTTGGCTTCAGGCGTATAGAGTGCAAAGATGGTGAGAATAAGGTTGTCAATGTCTGTCACCATCTTCCCAATGCTTTTTAGCGGTACCATAATGGACTCAAAGGCCTGGGCATCACAGTTTTCCAATGCGGTCAACGCCTCTTTTTGTGACTTGGTCAAAGCTTCAAATATCTCTACTGTGCGTTCGCGTACTTCTATTAGTTTCTCTTCATTTTTCGATAACATACTCTTCCTTTTTCTTAACCGAATCTACCGGTAATATACTCTTCTGTCAGCTTCTCTTTTGGGTTCAGGAAGATGTTTTCCGTTTTGTCATACTCGACCATATCGCCCAGATACATAAATGCCGTATAGTCGCTCAAACGGCTTGCCTGCTGCATATTGTGTGTCACGATGACCATAGAGACTTCTGATTTTATCTCGGAGATCAACTCTTCGATGGCCCCTGTCGAAATGGGGTCAAGGGCGGAAGTCGGCTCGTCAAAAAGCAAAACCCTCGGTTTCAGGGCAACGGCACGCGCGATACAGAGACGCTGCTGCTGACCACCCGACATACCCAAAGCACTTTGGTTCAGACGGTCTTTGGTCTCTTTCCAAATGGCAGCATCTTTCAATGCTTTCTCTACACGGTCTTTGAGCTCTGTTTTATTCTTGAGCCCTGCCAGCTTCAAGCCGTAAGCCACATTGTCAAAGATACTCATAGGAAAAGGGGTCGGCTTCTGGAAGATCATACCCACTTCCTGCCGTAACTTAATGAAGTCATTCTCTTTTTTGAGATGAAGAATATTCTCTTTCTCCTGCGCTTCCCTGTAAAGGTTGATCTCCCCTTCATATTTATTTCCCGGGTAAAGGTCATGAATACGGTTCATGGCACGCAGAAGAGTTGACTTTCCACAGCCACTCGGCCCGATCATCGCCGTGATCTTGTTCTCTTCAATAGGAAGATTTATTTTTTTCAATGAAGGTGCATCTGCACTCGCGTAAGTAAAAGAGAAATCTTTGATCTCCAGTACCAAATTGTTATCTGTCATATTTGACCCTTACTTTTTATTTCTGATGGCATAACGCCCGATGAGATTGATACAGAGTACGATCATAGTCAAAATGAACGATGCCGCCCAGGCCAACTCTCGACTTGCCGAGTCCGGATACGTTGCCAGGTTGTAGATACTTACCGTGAGTGAAGGGAACTGCCCGCTCAAGTCCATGGTAAAGAACTGGTTATTCGCCGAAGTAAAGAGCAGCGGTGCCGTCTCTCCGATGATCCTTGCAAATGAGAGCAGTACCCCTGTAGTAATGCCCACTTTGGCTGCTTTAATGACGATCTGCAGGATGATCTTGTGCTTTGATCCACCCAAAGCAATGCCTGCTTCTCTCAACTCTTTGGGTACCAATGCCAGCATGTTGTCCGTCGTAGAGATGATGATGGGAATCATCATGATCGCCAGTGCGATAATACCGGCATAGCCGTTGTACCCTCCAAAAGGGTCAACAAACAGGGCAAAGACAAAAACACCGATGACGATGGAAGGTGCAGACATCATAATGTCGCTCAGATTACGAATGAGCGAAGCCAGCTTGCTTCCGTGTCCATACTCTCTCAGATAGATACCCGCCATCATTCCCAGCGGTACTGCCAAGGCAGATGCTAAAAGTGCCATGGTGAACTGTCCCACAAGCAGGTTACGGATCCCCCCTTCTACCAGGTCATTGGCAAAAGTACTCCAATGAATACTGCTAATGCCTTTATAAGAGAGTGTTCCGAGTATCCAAAAAAGGAAGCCAATACCTATGACCGCCGAGAGGGTTGACAGTACCAAAATGATTTTATTTAAAAGTAATCTGTTCATCTGTTTTGCCTTTACTTCTTAACTTTGACAGGTTTGCCAAGGAAATAGAACTTGGCAATAGAGATAATAAAGAAACTCACCACAAAGAGGATGAGTGCCAGGAAGTACATAGAACTCATCTCCAGGTCCTGCGCCTCAGCAAAGTTGTTTGCCAACAGAACCGGTATGGATGTCGTCGGATCGGTGATCTTCCCGGGAAGGCTCATGACCGAACCGATGAGGAAGGCCACTGCCATCGTCTCGCCCAAAGCCCTTCCCAAAGCCAGGATGATCGAACCGATGATCCCTCCTTTGGCATAAGGCATGACCACATCTTTTATGACTTCAAACTTGGTTGCACCCATGGCATAAGCAGACTCTTTAAGTACCTGCGGTGTCGTGTTCATGGAGTCTCTGGTAATGGCTGCCATAAAAGGGATGATCATAATAGCCAGTACGATCCCTGCTGTAAGCAAGCCCACTCCGTTACCACCAAAAATGTCATGCACAATAGGTGCAAAGTAAAAAAGTCCCCACATACCGTAGATGATGCTTGGAATCGCTGCCAGTAGTTCAATGGCGATGGAGACCGGTTTGGCAATAGTTTCAGAGGCGATTTCTGTCAGGAAGATGGAGATACCCATGGCCAAAGGTGTGGCAATGAGCATGGCAATAAGTGTACTTAAAAGCGTACCGATGATGGGGATGAACCCACCGAAGATCCCGCCTTCATCATCTTCGTCTGCTTCCCATGTTTCATTAAAAAGGAAGTCAAAACCAAACTCGTGCATGGCATCCTGCGCATAGGTAAAGAGCACAGCAAAAATTCCTACCAAGATGAAAAAGGAGAGTGTTGCTGATAAAAAAGAGAAATTTCGAAAGAGTTTTCCACTCATTTTGGGCCTTTACTGTTTATTGGTTGGGATTGTAGTGGAATTTGATAACAATTGTATTACTAGCTGTTGTTTGGAACTACTTTTAAGTATCAAATATGTTTCCATTTTGTTTCCGATTTGTTTCCGGTTTACTTTATTCTTTCGATGCACATAATATTCAAAGGATAAAAAAATGTTAATTAACAAGTCGCTCTCAATGGTAGCAACGACGACAGTCATAGGTTTTATTGTCGTAGGTTGCGGAAATTCAAATAACGATACGAATCTGGACAGCAATACTAATCCAAATAGCAATGCCAATCCAAATAGTAATGCAAATCCAAATAGTAATGCAAATCCAAACAGTAATACGCAAAAGCATATTGTAGATATTGCTTTTTCTCCGGTTGATCTTTCTAAAAATGATGCCGAAAAGAAAATCATGAGAGTTTCTCCCAAGATGACGGTGACATATGATGATAAAACAAACCAAAGCTATACACTTAGTTACAAGACCCTTGCTAAAATGGGTGACAAGATAGGCAATGGCACCATAGGACTTATGACAGATAAAAACGGTGATCCTCTCTTAAAAGCTGATGGCTCACAAGATATCTCTGATGGACCCGATGGAAATTCACTTATTAATGTCGGTGATAAAAGTTATCTTATTACGCATATGGAAGAGAGACCGGGTGCGTTGTACCATACGGAACTGAAGCTTGAAAACGGTGAGGTCAGAACAGTCGATACCAAGCCGGTGGATCTTTCAGAGATGGGTGGCACGATTATCAACTGTGCCAGCACAAAAACAGCCTACGGTTCCCACCTGGGAGGAGAAGAGGATTATTCACTCAATACCCGCTATGCCGATAAAAATTCACCTTTCTACGTTGACTGTGCTCTGGATGAAAATGGTAATGATACTTCTGGTGAATTTAATTACTTTTGTTCTTACGTAGATGAGATGGGTAAATATCTGGGAGACACGAATATAGATAAGAACAACGGCTATAACGGAGACAGTTTCTCCCCATACAACTATGGATACATCGTTGAAGTCGCCCCTCAGGCAGATGGCACAACAAAGTCGGCCAAACACTATGTTACAGGGAAGTACACACCGGAACTGGCAGCCATGATGCCGGACGGAAAAACAGTCTATATGTCTGATGACGGTACCTATAAAGGGCTTTGGAAATTTGTATCGGACAAAAAGATAGTGCAGTTTGAAAGTGACTGGGAAGGTACCCTTTATGCTGCCAAAGTAACACAGACATCTGACCAAAACGGCGGGGTCTTTACACTTGACTGGGTAACACTTGGCCATGCCAAAGACAGTGAGATCAAAGTGATGATCGAAAACAAAATGAAACTCACCGACATATTTGATATTGCCACACCCGATGAGAACGGTACCTGTGCCGCAGGCTTTAAGAAGATCAATGAAGACAGTGAATCGGAGTGTCTGAAACTTCATGCAGGAAAAGAGAAAGAAGCGGCATTCCTTGAAACAAGAAAATATGCAGCCTATAAAGATGCAACCATTGAGTTTAGAAAAGAGGAAGGGCTTAGCTACAACGCAGATAAAAATGTGCTCTATGTTGCCATGAGTCAAATTAAAAAGAGTATGGAAGACAACTATAAAGGCAATGAAACGAATAATGATATCAGACTTCCGGCCAACCAGTGTGGCGGGGTATACGAACTGGCACTTGACAGTAGCTACAGTGCCACAGCCATGAAAGCGATCGTAGTGGGTAAACCCTTGAACGAAGGGGATGCCTATGCCGATGAGTGGGCCTGTGACCCGAACGGTATCTCAAACCCTGACAACATTACCTATATTGGACACGATACACTGATGATCAGTGAAGACACCAAATACCATGTCAACAATATGACCTGGGCATACAATACTAAAAATGCAAGCATGACAAGAGTAGCGTCCCTGCCGATAGGGGCTGAAGTGACCGGTGTCGATATGGGCGTAGTAGGCGGTAAGGGTATGCTTCTTATCAATACACAGCACCCGTTCAAAGACAACCCAAAAGCAGCGGACGGTTCCAAACCGAACAGTGCGTTACTTGAAAATGCGACGGAAGAAGAGTTGAAAGCAGTCATCGGATACATCGACGGTATCCCTACAGAAATTTTAAAATAAGCAAAAAGACCGTAACCCTGTTACGGTCTTTTGATGCATGGAGCAATGAAATGAAATTTATTTATATGAGTATGGCAGCATTGTATGTCGTAGGTTGTGCAGATGGTTCAGGCAAAGAGCAGAGAGAAAAAGTGAACGATCTTCAGAGTCTCGAGACAAACAAAGAGCACTATATTCAAGCCCTGGAAAAAATAAACGGTATCCGCTATGCCAAGATCATCAATACACGCGGTGGCTATATTACTTCCATGTGTTATACCAAAACAAAGGATGCAGAGGACTCAATGGTATCGAACCCCTGCTACAGCTGTCATACCAAAGGAAAGGTTCCGAACTATTTCAATGATACAAACCTGCAGAAAGAGTACAGTTTTCCCAAAGAGGTTCTGAAAAACCCCTTCACCAATCTTTTTAAAGACAGAAGTCAGAAAGTGGGGGAGATCATGGATGAAACAATTTTAAATTATATAAGGAACTTAACTTTCGCACCTAAACCCAAGCATTTTCTGAGTGACATCCTGCAACACAGCGATAATACTCACTAAATCCTCATTCCTGTTGACAACATCTTCGATTTTAGCTATTTCATCAAGTATGGTA
>JALSUP010000006.1 GCA_027071315.1 Sulfurovum sp. | reverse complement strand
GCTAGAATCAGAGGCTATATCTCTACAGTTAAAAAGAATAACCGTTCTGTTCTGGAGGAATTAAGCAATGTCTTGAAGGGTAAACCTTATATCCCTTGTGGAGTTGGGTGCTGAATGATTACAAAAATTAAACCTTGTCTACACGACGGTCTTCATCTGCTTCAAGCTCCATGACTTTCCAGGGAAGCCCTTGAACCATCAACTCTTCCATGAACGGGTCAGGGTCGAACTCTTCCATGTTGAAGACACCCTTTCCTTTCCATGTGCCTTCGAGCATGAGTTTGGCACCGATCATGGCTGGCACACCGGTGGTGTAGCTTACCCCCTGGCTCAGGACTTCGGCATAGCACTTCTCGTGGTCAGAGATCTGGTATATGTAGATAGTTTTTTCTTTACCGTCTTTGATACCTTTGGCGAAGATACCGATGTTGGTCTTCCCTTTGGTTCTCGGGCCGAGGCTTGCCGGGTCCGGAAGCAGGGTGGCAAGGAACTCCATAGGGACGATCTTCATGCCTTTATGCTCTACGGCTTCAATGCCAAGCATGCCGACATTTTCGAGGCATTTCATGTGGGTCAGGTAAGACTCCCCAAAGGTCATGAAGAAGCGAATACGCTTTAAGCCTTTGATGTGCTTGACCAGAGACTCCATCTCTTCATGGTAGAGAAGATAAGAGTCTTTTGGGCCGACTTCCGGATAGTCCCAAACCTGTTTGATGGCCATGGGTTCTGTCTCTATCCATTTTCCTTGACCGTTCTCATCTTTTTCCCAGTAACGTCCCTTTGCAGAGACTTCACGCAGGTTGATCTCCGGGTTAAAGTTGGTGGCAAAAGGGTATCCGTGGTCACCTGCATTACAGTCGAGAATGTCAATAGTATGAATTTCGTCAAAGTAGTGTTTCTGTGCATAGGCACAAAAGACATTGGTCACGCCCGGGTCAAAACCGGAGCCGAGGAGTCCCATGATGTTCGCCTCTTTGAACTGTTCATCTCTTGCCCACTGCTCTTTGTACTCAAACCTGGCTGTGTCCGGGTGTTCGTAGTTGGCTGTGTCAAGATAGTCGACCCCCGTTTGTGTACAGGCATCCATGACGGTCAGGTCCTGGTAGGGCAGTGCCACATTAATGACAATGTCCGCCTTCAGTTTTTCTATGAGCCTGACAAGTGCCGGAACAGAGTCTGCATCGACCGTTTCAGTTTCCAGCGTGATGTCTGTTCTCTCTTTGACATTGGCAGCGATGGCATCACATTTGCTGACAGTTCTGCTTGCAAGAGTGATGTCACCGAAGGTTTCGGCGTTCATGGCACACTTGAAGGCGACAACGTTTCCGACACCGCCTGCACCGATAATAAGGGTTTTTTTACGCATAGTTTCTCCTGAAAGAAAAAAGATAAAAATATTTTATCACAAATAGTAGTGATTTATGACATAGCTGAGGACGAAAAGAAGAGGAATAAAGAGCAGGGTACTGAGCAGTATCAGTGAGGTGACATCTTTGGGTTTGCAGTCATAGAGTGAAGCAAGGTTGATGTTCGCAACAGCCAGAGGGGTCATCATTTCCATGAATATGACGCCTTGGACAAAAAGAGGGAGGTCTGTCAGGCTCAAAATAAGCGCTGTGGCAAGCGGAACGATGATGAACTTTTGCGACAGGGTACCGACAAAGAGTTTGACCGTTAACTCTCTGATACGTATGCCGTAGAGGAAAGTACCAAGCAGGAAAAGCTGCAGGACAATACCGGCATAGGCCCCCATTTTAAAGAATTCCTGCAATTCGGCAGAGAGGGGTATGTTGTTGATATTTATAAATATAGCAACGAGAGAAGCCGGGATTATGGGAATCCTGACAATATTAATGAGAGAGTCCCTAATGCTGAAAGATCCGCGTGAATAGATATAGACTCCGATAATGTACACCACAAAGACATTGGCAATGTTGATGAGGGTGGTGAAAATAACACTCTGCTCTCCAAAGAGTGCAATGCCCAGAGGAATACCGATATTGCCCGTATTGCCGACAAATCCGGCTATGGAGAAGATGGCACGGTCTTTAATATCTGTAAATATTAACTTGCCCAGAAGCAGGGTGGGAAGGAGGAGCGCAAGGATAATACCCAGGTAAAGCAAGGGCACGTAGACATGTTCCGCATGCAGTTTCGCAGTCGAAAACCCCCAAATAGTCACAAAGGGCTGAAGGAAATAGACAGACATAAGGGTGAGTGTTTTGGTGTTAATGTCATCTTTAAACAGACGTTTGGCCATATATCCAAGTACGATGAAGACATAAACAAAGAGTATGGAGAGTAGTGTGCTTATCATAGTTGGGATTATAACATTAACATATTTTAGATATGATTCACTACTTCAATTAACCATAGACTCTCGTTCCCATGCTCTGCGTGGGAATGCATATGACAATTTGTATATTTAATATAAGATTGAAGTATGCATTCCCAACGGGGACGTTGGGAACGAGGGTTGGGTGGATATAGGATATTTATGGATTTTTCTTCACTGGAAACCTGGGGATACTTGGCTGTTGCCTTCTTCTCTTTCGGCGGTTCTCTTTTTATTGTGGCAGCGGCAGGGGTCTTCTCATTTATGGGACACATGGACCTGACCACGGCACTTATTGTGGCAATGGTCGCTAACTTTATGGGAGACAACTTTCTCTTTTACCTTGGTAAATACCATAAAGAGGACATCCGGCCTTACTTTGCAAAACATAAACGTAAAATAGCGCTGGCAACTCTCATCATGCGTAAATACGGGGTGGCAGCGATCTTTATACAAAAGTTCCTGTATGGGGTAAAGACCCTGGTCCCTATCTCCATGGCACTTTCAAAGTTTGACTTCAAGAAGTTTATATTCTTTAATATATTCGCTTCGGTCATTTTCATTCTAACGATCGGACTGAGTGCCTTTTATGCGAGTGAATCGATCATTTCATTCTTCTCCGTCATACAGGAGAGACCTTATCTTGCACCCTTGGCGATGTTCTCCATGCTGGGTGCCCTGTGGTACCTCATGAGCAGGATGACAAGAAAGCGATAGACCTGAAGTCTATCTGTTCAGCCAGTAGATAAGACTGGGAATATTTTCAATACCAAAATAGATGTAGTCGTTATTTTCAATATCGCCGCCTCTGCGGACATAGGTAAATCTGAAGATGTCAAGCAGGTCAACATAAGTGTTCACTCCAAAGGCAGTCTTTCTGTCGTAGAAGTCCCCTTCTATATTGCCAAAGACAGATGCCCCTGCGCCGAACTTTACAAAGTCACTGTATTCGTAAAAGGCATCAAGATCTACACGAACGATGTCTGAGATATTGTCACTGACAATATAGGACGCTTTCCCTTCAAACCCTGTCAAATACTCAAGGTTCGCATAATAGAGACCCATATAGCCGAAACTCACGCCGCCGTTCTTCATGTCGGTGGCCACTTCTCCCGGAAGGAAACGCAGGGCGGTCCTGAAGCCTGCCTTACCTTCATCTTCGGGTACATCCAGCGGCAGAATGTCAAACCCCTCCTTCTCTTTGATAAAGGTGCTCCCCGCCCAGGCGGAGATCGTAGTGAGCCTGGCAATGGATGTATGCTCTTTGTAGATTTTCGCTCTGTCGTTCTCCAGTGTCGTGACACGGTTGATGATCCTCCTGAACGGCCTTCTATACCAGCTGTTCACATCTTTTTTAGCATAATAGAGGAAGGACTTTCCCTCTTCTTTAAGATAGTGCATATCCAGTTTGGTCACAAATGCCTTGAATTCGTCTATGTCATAGCGTTTGGTATCTGGCTTGTTTCTGTTGAAGGCATTGTAAATGGCAGAAAAACGATCGGTGGTCTTTGGAGTGATGTGCTCAAATTCGGTCTTTAGGAGTAAATTGTAAGCAGCAATGGCTTCAGGATGCTCTTTTAAACCTAAACGTGCCCGAAGGTAGTTCATGAGGTCTATTTGTGAAATGTGCGTATACTCTTTCTTTTGCTTAAATGACTTGGCAAGATGGTAGATGGCATCGTACACACCGACATAATAGTCATAAATACGGAAGTTTTTGTCAAGAAAAGCGGCAAAGTGTTCCAGGTATTTTCCTGTAATAGGATGGTAACGTGAGGAGACGATAAGCGTTCTGTCCGGCTGGTTCCTGAAATACATGTTGATGGCCTGGTAGAGTCGCATGGACTGGTAGATCTCAAGACTGCTGAGCAGGGGTATGGCATTGGTCGTGATAAATCCGACGGGTATCTCCTCTTTCTGCTCTTTGTTGGCTATTTTGGGTTCTTTACGCATATTGGACGGATCCATAAAGAGAAAATGGGAGGCTTTTTCATTGAGTTCTATGGCAAGCTGCAGGGGAACATTGTCATAGGCACCTCCGTCAATGAAGTAGTGAGAAGCACGTTTTCCTTTATAGACATAGTCCAGTTTGACCTGTTGAAAGGCACCGGGAAAAGCGGCAGAAGCAAAGAGTACATCAATGATCTTGGTTTTGTCTTTCTCAATACCCGGTATAGAGATGTAGAAATCCGTACTCGGGGGCATTTTTCTGTTCTCTATGACCAATCTTCTGTTTTTTGTTTTTACTGTTAAGGGCACAGAAAAATGCTGGTTTTTAATGTTTATGCCTGAGATCTCTTCCACAATAGGTGTCACTTTGGTCACAGAAACCCCCAAAGGGACTTCGCAGCCCTTTCTGTAAATGGGTTTGTTCATATGCGCAATGATCTTTTTTGCTTTCTCTTCCAGAGGTTTTCGTGTAAAGAGGGTACTTTTGTTGTTCGGATCCTGACCGTGTATGGAGAGGTCTTCAATGCCAAGGTTTACCCAGGTGTCGTAGAACAGGTTGTCATCCACGTGGTTCTTGAGAGGTACTGTATTTTCCTGACACCAGTAGACGGCTGTAAGCAGAGAATTTATGGAACCTGCCGAAGCTCCGGCAACAGAAGCCAGTTCAGGTTTAATGAGCTTGCCTGAATCTCTGATCTCACTGAGCATTTTAATGATGGCCCAGTTATAGCCTGCTTCATAGGCCCCAAGACTGACACCCCCGGAGATAACAGCGGAAAAAGGGAGTGTTTCGCGTTCTGCCTGAAGGTTAAAAGTGAAAAGCGAAAGACAGAGGGAAAGTGTAACGAAACGTTTCATGTTATGACGTCATGTTTAAGCTTGTTTCTGCGTGACAAACTTTTCGATGCGTCTGATGCCTTCACGAATGGTGATGATGTCCGTAGCAAAGGAGAATCTGAAGTAACCCTCAGACCCAAAACCAATACCCGGAACAACAGCGACACCCACTTCCTGCAGTAACTCTTTACAGAAAAGAATGGAGTCATTGCTGATCTCTTTAATGTTGACGAAAAGGTAGAAAGCACCTTCTGGTTTGCTGACAGAGAGACCTGGAATTTCATTCATCAGTCTTGCCGCTTCTTCAGCTCTTGCTGCAAAGGCTTTTCTCATCATCTCTATCTCTTCATCGACTTCACCGTTAAGTGCCGGAATGGCAGCTTTTTGCGTAATAGAGTTGATATTTGAAGTACTTTGGCTCTGCAATTTGTTCATGACTGAGATCAACTCTTTATTGGCTGAGGCAAGGTAACCGAAACGCCATCCTGTCATGGCAACCGATTTACTCAAACCGTTCAGTGTAATGGTCCTGTTGAACATGTCTTCGGAAATACTCGCTGCCGCAGTAAACTCCGCATCGTACACAAGCTTTTCATACATTTCATCAGAGGCGACCAGTACATCGGTCCCTTTGAGGACTTCTGCGAGTTCAGTCAGTTCTGCTCTGGAGTAGATGGAGCCTGTAGGATTTGACGGTGTGGTCAGTACCAGCATTTTTGTTTTAGGCGTAATGGCAGCTTTGAGTTGCTCAGCGGTGATCTTGAAGTTGTTCGCTTCATCTGTGTGGATGAAAACAGGGATACCTTCAGAGTACTTCACCTGCTCCGGGTAGGTCACCCAGTAAGGGGCAGGAATGATGACTTCATCGCCTTTGTTAATGACCGCTTGGAAAAGGTTGAACAGAGAGTGTTTTGCCCCATTACTGACAATGATATCATTTGCAGTATAGTCCAGACCATTGTCTCTTTTTAATTTACCGGCAACGGCTTCACGTACTTCAACAATACCCGGTACGGCAGTGTATTGCGTAAACCCTTCGTTAATGGCTTTGATCGCTTCGTCTTTAATACGTCTTGGTGTTCCGAAGTCAGGTTCTCCCGCAGAAAAACTTAAAACGTCTTTTCCCGAGTCTTTAAGCTCTTTGGCAAGTGTCGAAATGGCAATAGTCAGTGAGGATGAAAGTGTCTGAATACGATCTGATAGCATTGTATACCCTTATAAATAAAATTATATTAGTATATCTAAAATGTCGTTACTTTTGAAAGAAATAGGGAAGAAGTATGGACAAATCAGTCCATACTGTGGATAAAGTTATCATATAAGGCTTCAAGCTTGTCATCTTTTTCTTTGATGTCATCCTGTTTTTTCTGAGGCAGGGCAGCTTCAAGCAGTTCAATACGCTTAAAAAGATACTCAAAGATCTCTTTGTTGACATCGGGTATTTTGTTGTGGCTGAGCGGTGTTTTGTCATAGCCTCTTTTGAGTACACGCGCAGGAATACCGATGGCCGTACAGTCCGCAGGTACATCTTTGACCACGACAGAGTTCGCACCGACTTTTGAGTTCTCCCCAATGCTGATGTTCCCCAGTATTTTGGAACCTGCACCGATGACCACATTGTTACCCAGAGTCGGGTGTCGTTTCCCTTTACTGGTACTGACGCCTCCAAGTGTGACCTGCTGGTAAATGATGACATCGTTTCCGATGGTCGCTGTCTCTCCAATGACCACACCGATACCATGGTCTATGAAAACCCTGCGTCCGATGGTCGCTGCAGGGTGAATATCTATGGTCGTAAGAAAGAGTCCTATCCCTGAGATGAAACGGGGAATGAAACGCAAGCCTCTTTTGTAGAGTGAATTGGCAAATCGGTAAAAGAGCATTGCCCAGAGACCCGGGTAGTTGAAAAAGAGTTCAAAAGTAGAATGGAGTGCAGGGTCGTTTCTCTTTACATTTAAAAAATCTTCTTTGATCAGGCTAAATACGTTCACAGTGCTTTGATCCTTATCCGTTTTCATTTTGGTATTGTATAGTTTTAAGATAGCTATTTTCACTTAAATAGAGGTAAAGTTTGCCCAAAAGCTCTCTTTTTTCCTCTTCAGAGAGTGTTGTGGCATTTTGAATACGCTGTTTGAGTATTTTGTCAAGCTCATTGGTGTCGTAATGCAGGTCGTCGAGTACACGCATCAGGTTCTCTGCATCAAAGAGGTCATCGATGCTGTAATTTCCCTCTGCATCGAAGTTGATAACGGCTTCAGTAGGGTGTGTAAAGAGGTTGTGCTGCATGCCTAAGACTTCCTGATACGCCCCCGTGAGGAAGAATGCCAGAAAGTACTCCTCTTTGTTCACATCAATGTCGTGCAGGTAGAGAGGCAGGTCACGGTTAAAGCCTATCTCCCCGTCCGAGTCACAGGTAATGTCCCAGATGGTCGCCGGGTTGGTCGGTTTGGTATCGAGTTTATCGAGGGGAACAATGGGGAAAGACTGTGCCAAACCCCAAAAATCAGGGAGGGACTGAAAGGTGGAGAAGTTTACCAGATAGCGTTCCTGTATACGGCTCTGCAGTCTACTCAATTCATCGGAGTCTTCACTTTTCAAAAGAAAGATGGACTTTTTGATGATCAGGTTGACCAGTATCTCCGTATTGGAACGGTCCTCCAGGTCAATGTACCCCAGGTCAAAGAGGGTCAGCAGACTCTCCATGTGGTCAAGGGCATCATGCAGGTACTCACGGGCATTTTTACGCTCCAAAGCATGGTAGAGTTCATAAAGCTCCTGTACAAGGGGAGGATTCTCTTCTTTGAGTCTCAAACTCTTTTCATGGTACTCCTGCGAGAAAAGCTCAAGCACCGGTGCGATGAGTACAGAGTGGGAAGCGGCAATAAAACGCCCGGACTCGGTAAAAATGTCTGGCTCCTCAACCCCTTTACGTGTAGCGATCTCCTGCATCAGGTAGACCACATCGTTGGCAAATTCATCCAGAGAGTAGTTTCTGTCCACATTGCTGCTGTGCTGGCTGTACTCAACAGCCAAGCCACCCCCAATGTTAATGGCAGTTAAATCATCTGCCCCACGCTTTTTAAGGTCAGCATAAATGTTACCCGCTTCTCTCAAGGCTTTTTTCAGGGGGACGATGTCGCTCATTTGTGAGCCAATGTGAAAGTGTATCATCCAGAACTGTCTGAGAAGGTCATGCTCACAAAGCATTTCATAGGCTTCCAGCAGTTCAGTCGATGTGAGTCCGAACTTGGAAGAGTATCCGCCGCTTTTTGCCCAGACACCAATACCCGAACTGTGTAAGCGTATACGCACACCGATCTTTGGGGCGATGGGATTTTTCATCCCTTTATTGAAGTTCTCATTGACTTCTATAATGGTTTCAAGCTCTCCCAGACCTTCAATGGTAATGGTAATGTTGTGTCCCATTTTGGCGGCAATGAAACACAGAGAGATCATCTCTTTGTCTTTAAACCCGTTAATGGTAATGGGTGCACCCAGAGGAGTTTTGGTCATGGCAATGATGAGTTCGGCTTTACTCCCGGCTTCCAGACCGTAGTTGTACTCTTTGGAAACATCCATGAGTGCATGCAGGAAATTGGGGAACTGGTTGACCTTCAGGGGAAAGACGGCATGAAAATCACCCTTGTAGTTTATCTCTTTTTTTGCTTTTTCAAAAGTGTCGAAGAGGGTAGAGATCTGTTTTTTAATGAGGTGGGGAAAACGCAGAAGTATAGGACCTTTATGCCCCTTGGTACGTATCTCTTTGGTCAGTTGAAGTAAAGAAGGTTTTGAGGCATAGTTAATGTTGATGGTGCCGTTCTCAATGACAAAGTTGTCATCAGCCCAAATGTCCAAACCGAAATTTTTCATACCGCCTACCTCTTTATTAGTGGCATAATTATAGCAAAACTTAATCTAATCTTACCTATAATAGGGCAAATGGATGAAGCATTTATACGTTATGAAAAAGATCAGCAGCAGATTAGGCTTATTTCCAAGGGGGAGTGGACACTTGGACAGGTTTCTAGGATCCGAAAAAAACTGGAAAAACTCTCTATTGACAGGGAGGTCGTCTGGGATCTTTCGGCTGTTTCCGCCTTTGACAGTGCCGGAGTGCTGCTCTTCATAGAGTTTTATGAGAAATTCAAAAAAACGCAGAGCGTGGAAATATCGGGTTACACCCCTGCACAGAAAGAGATGTATGACCTCATTCAGGAGCATACGGTCGAGGATATCCCGGTACGTCAAAAAAACTTTTTTGAAGACCTGGGCAGAAACAGTCTGGACTTCTTTACAGACATCAAAGATTTCGTTGCCTTTCTCGGACAGCTTTTTGCTACCTTCTTTCATGGGCTCTTCAACCTGAAAAATATACGCATTAAAGAGATGGTCTACCACATTCATCACTCTGGTTTCAATGCATTGATGATCATCGGTCTGACCTCGTTCCTGGTGGGGATGGTCATTGCCTATCAGGGAGCGGTACAGCTGGCGAAGTTCGGTGCGGACATTTTTATTGTCGACACGGTAGGTATCTCCATCGTCAGGGAACTCGGCCCGATGATCACCGCCATCGTCATTGCCGGACGTTCCGGTTCTGCGTACACTGCAGAGATCGGCGCCATGAAGATCACCGAAGAGATCTCCGCCATGCGTACGATGGGTTTCGACCCCTTCAACTTCCTGGTACTGCCGCGTATCTTCGCTCTGATGATCTCACTGCCGCTGCTGATCTTTTTCTCCGATATCATGGGGATCTTCGGCGGTATGGTCGCGTCGCAGATGCAGCTTAATATCTCTTTTACCCAGTTCATCGACAGACTCAATGAAGTACTGGAGGTCAAACACTATATTCTGGGCATGATCAAAGGACCTGTCTTCGCCTTTGTCATTGCGGCGATCGGCTGTTTCCGGGGTTTTCAGGTCTCCGACAATACCGAGAGTCTGGGGCTTCACACCACGGCATCGGTGGTCAACTCCATCTTTCTCGTCATCGCTTTTGATGCACTCTTCTCTGTCATCTACACGGAGCTGAACCTATGAGTTCGCAGCAGCCGGTCATCAGCGTCAGAGACATCGTTACCCGCTTCGGTTCACGTACCATCCATGATGGTGTCTCCCTGACCATCAACAAAAATGAGATCTTCGGGATCCTCGGGGAGAGCGGTTCGGGTAAATCGGTCCTGATGAAAGAGATGATCATGCTGCTTGAACCCAATGCCGGAGAGGTGACGGTACTGGGAAAAGAACTCAACGGCATCTCTTACAAAGAGGCACAGCATCTTCGAAGAGAGTGGGGAGTGCTTTTCCAGTTCGGGGCACTCTTCTCCTCCATGACCATCGCCGAGAATATCGAAGTACAGCTCAAAGAGTACACCACGGTCTCCAAAGCGATGCGTAACCGTCTTGTGCGCTCCAAGATCGCGCTGGTCGGACTGGACGCCCATGTCGGCTCGCTCTACCCCTCCGAACTGAGCGGGGGTATGATCAAAAGGGCGGCACTGGCACGGGCACTGGCCATGGAGCCCAAACTGCTTTTTCTCGATGAACCCACTTCGGGACTCGACCCGGTAGGCGCGCGCAACTTCGACTCTCTCATTGTAGAACTGCGTGACATGCTGGGCATCACGGTCGTCATGATCACCCATGACCTCGACTCCATCTTCAGCATTGTGGACAGAATGGCAATTTTGGCAGATAAACAGGTGGTGGCAGAAGGTTCTATAGAAAATGTGTTACAATCACAACATCCTTTTGTAGAAGCCTTTTTCAAAAATGACTACACAAAAGAGAAGTTTGCAGACAAGATAGTATTGGACAAGGGTAGAGATGTATAGCAGAGTCAATTACACGATCGTAGGTATTTTTGTACTTCTCTTCGGTGCAGGACTTGTGGCTTTCACTTTCTGGCTTGCCAAGTACGGTATACAGACCAACTACACCCTCTACAAACTCGAAATGAAAGAGTCCGTCTCGGGACTCTCCAAAGACTCCACCGTCAGACTCCACGGGGTCGATGTGGGGCATGTCAGTGAAATACGTATCAACCCACATAACATAGAGCTCATTGAAGTCATTCTAAAGATACGCTCGGATGTTCCCATTAAAGAAGATATGACGGCACATACGGAAATGCTTGGTATCACTGGACTGCTGGCCATTGAGATCGGTGGAGGAAGCAACGATTCCAAGCTGCTGAAACCAAAAGGAAAAGAGATCCCGGTCATTCCTTCCTCTCCCTCATGGTTCAGTAAAACCAGCAAAGGGCTTGGCAACCTTGCGGAAGACCTTGGATCACTGCTTGACAAAGCAGAGACTCTAATGAATGAGAAGAACATTCAGACCTTCGGAAATATTCTGGAAAATACAGACAAGTTGACGGCTAAAGCAGTGCTGACACTGGATGAATTCAATGCCACGCTGCAAACCTATAGAACAGCTGCCGTGACACTCAGTAAAAATGTGGAAAGTTTCAGTGATGATTTTTCAGATATTACAGATGATACACTGCCGGCTTTAAAAGCATTGAAGCATGCCACGGTCAACTTCAACCGTTTGACCCTGGAGACGGAAAAGAGTCTGAACCGGGGTGACTATAACATTAAAGAGGTATTTGAACCGATGCTGACAGATATCAGGATACTGACCTCAGAGCTGACCGATCTCAGCCGTGAACTCAAACAGAGCCCGAATGCTCTGCTGTTCAAATCGAGAAGACAGAGAAGGGGGCCGGGAGAATGAAATACCTGTTTATAGCAGCCGCAGTATTTTTGGGTGGATGCAGTATGAAAGAGGCAGCGCCTATGAAGGTCTATACGCTGGCAACACCTTCCGTGACGCCTGCTTCCTACGGGCAATACCGAAACAAGATACTCAAGGTCTCCTACCCCATTGCACTCAAAGAGAAGCTGACAGACGGTATCAGCTACTCCTATACCGAAACGGACAGGGGTGAGTATATGAATTCACGCTGGTCCAACAATGCGGGAAGACTGCTGCAGGGGAGTATGATACAGCTTTTGACGCAGAGCAGACTCTTCAAGGTGGTACTGCCATTCTCTTCGGACGTTGAAGAGAATCTCAGGCTTGAAAGTACGATCTTTGATTTTTACCATCATGTACGGGGAGAAGCTTCGTATGCGGTATTCTCGGTACAGTGTACTCTCATGAATGCCGAGACGGGTAAACTCATCAAAGCGAAACGCTTCACCTACAGAGAAGCGACGACGACCAAAGATGCCAGAGGTTATGTGGAGGCGGTGAACCGCATTATGGCGAAATTTGGTCGTGATATGACGCACTGGCTGCGCTAAGAAGCAGCCTTAAATTTCCTGAATTTCAGAGAGTGGAAGTGTTTTTTCTTCTTTGCTTTCCAAGTCTTTGACCCAGACTGTACCGTTCGCCAGTTCATCTTCTCCAATAAGCAGAGCGTAACGGGCATTGGCTTTGTCTACACCTTTCATATGGCTTTTAAAGCCTTTTGAAGTGTACTCCACCGTGACTTTCTCACTTGCACGTTTCCGGTTGGCAAGCATAATGACCTGCTCGATCGCTTCGGGTACCATCGCACCCATGTAGTAGCCTGATTTTCCCGGCTCAGGCATTTGAACCAGTTCCATAATACGTTCAATACCAACAGCAAAACCAACCGCAGGTGTCGGTCTACCGTCAAGGTATTCCACCAGTTTGTCATAACGTCCGCCACCGGCAATGGCAGACTGCGCACCAATGTCATTGCTGACAAACTCAAAGGCTGTTTTATTGTAGTAGTCCAGACCTCTGACCAGATTGGTATCGACTTCATAGCTGATGCCTGCTTTATCCAAGAGTGTCTGTAGTCTTTTAAAGTCTGTATCACAGCTGTCACAAAGGTCGTTTATGAGTTTTGGTGCCGTGGTTAAAAGTGACTGACAGGTTTTGTTCTTACAGTCAAGCACACGAATAGGGTTCGTCCCGATACGTCTGTTACAATCTTCACAAAGCTCTTCTTTGATCTCTGTCAGAAAACCGACCAGCTTCTCTTTGTAGGGAGGCATACACTCCGTACATCCCAAAGAGTTGATCTGCAGGTCAAAGCCTATCCCCAATGTGTCAAAAATCTGGCCAAGCATGGTAATGATGGTAAAGTCTTCATAGACAGACCCCTCGCCAAAACTCTCACAGCCGAACTGGTGAAACTCTCTCAGACGACCCTTCTGCGGTCTTTCATAACGGAACATCGGTCCGTAGTAGTAAAACTTCTGTTTGACAGGTTGACGGTCAAGCTTGGCTGAAACAAAGGCTCTCACCACACCGGCAGTACCCTCCGGACGCATACAGACATCGTTGCCTCCTTTGTCTTCAAACTGGTACATTTCCTTGGAAACGATGTCAGAAGAGTTTCCCACCGAACGTTTGAAAAGAGAAGTCTCTTCAAGTATAGGGGTTTCAATGTAGCTGTAGCCGTATCTTTTGGCAATGCCAATGGCTGTGGTCACAATGTGTACAAAGCGTTGGCTTTCATCAAAAGTTAAGTCTTTCATACCGCGTAGAGGATTGATCATATGTTATGCCTTTATGTTATTGGGTACCCACAAGGGATACCCCTACATGGGATTGTAGGGGCAATCCCTTGTGGTTGCCCTAAAATAATTTGGAATTATACCTTCAAGTAGGTTAGTATAGATTGATGTATATTTTCTATGCTGTCTGTGGCATCTATGAAGAGGTGCGGTATTTGCAGTCTGATAATACTCTGTTTCATATGCTCCTGTACTTCAAGCAGGTACTCAAGGCCGCGAAGTTCGATCCCGTCAAGGGTCTTTGCAGTGGTTCTCTCTTTTAAAGTGTCCAGGTCTGTTAAAAAGAGAATGACTTTATCGGGGAAATGGTCTTCAAGTGCAAACCTATTAAGCCGTACCAGCTCTTCAAAATCAAAATCACCATTGGCCAAAGCATACCCGATACCGGAGATGAACCCACGGTCAGAAACCACCACTTTGTCTCTGTTTGGTTTGATCATCTCCTGGTAGTGTTCTGCCCTGTCTGCCAGAAAGAGCAGCAGTTCTGCACGCTTGGAAGCCAGAGAATCAGCCAAAAGAATCTCTCTGGCTTTCACTCCAAAAGCTGTCCCGCCCGGTTCTTTGGTGATGATAAGGTCAGGGATGTTTTTGGCCAGCAGCTCTATCTGTGTGCTTTTCCCGCAAGTGTCAATGCCTTCAAATAAAATATACATTATTTTTTGAACGCTTGTATCATTTTATGGGTAGACTCGGCTAAAAGATGGTCCACTTTTCCGTCATACGCCAAAATAGAACGTACCACAGAGGAGGAGACAAAGGCGTGCTCCAGACTCGGCATGAGGTAAACAGTTTCAAGTGACTTCTTCAGTGAAGCATTGGCATATCCCATCTGCAACTCATACTCAAAGTCAGAAACTGCTCTGAGCCCTCTCACCACTATGTTCGCATCGAGGTCGTCGGAAAGGTCAACAAGCAGTTTGTCAAAACCAATCACGGTGATCTTGGGAAAGTCTGTGGTCGCTGCCTGTGCCATCTGAATACGCTGTTCCAAAGTAAACATAGGCTTCTTCGCCTCAGAAACAGCCACAGCCACAATGATCTCATCAAACATACTGCAGGCACGTTTAATGATGTCCAGATGTCCATTGGTAATGGGGTCAAATGTCCCCGGGTAGATAGCTCTTCTCATGATTCTCCCCATCTTTCATATAAATTGTTTTCAATTCCCAACACATCAAACCATTTCCCTATGATGAACTTTTCCATCTCTTCCAAAGAAGAAGATTCCGAATAGTACCCCATCACAGGCGGTGCAACGATCACCCCTAAAGCAGCCAGTTTCTGCATGTTCTCCAAAGCAATGGCAGAGAAGGGAAGCTCTCTGGGTGCCAGCAGCAGTTTTTTCTGCTCTTTCATCGCAACCGCAGCCACCCGTGTCGGAAGATTATCCGAAATACCACAGGCCACCTTTGCCAAAGTATTCATAGAACAGGGAATAATAGCCGTTGCATCCACTCTGAATGACCCCGATGAAATAGAAGCAGCTATATTGTCTGAAGAGTGCAGGGTTACTTCTTTGTTCTCAAAAGAGTCTACAGTCAGTGCATTGTCAGAAACCACCACATGCACCTCAATGTACGAAGGCAAATAGTCCACAAATTTCTTCCCTAACTGTACCCCGGATGCCCCGGTAATTGCCACCACTAATTTCACAGTATAACCCTTCTGTTTTATTGTATGGATTATAGCTAAAGTAATTGAAGAGTTTCAGAATGTGCTTTATCTACAGAGAATGG
>JALSUP010000005.1 GCA_027071315.1 Sulfurovum sp. | reverse complement strand
CACACAATATTGTCTAATGGTCTGCAATACTTAACAGTAAAAAAGGTAAGGTATATATGAAATTAGTGATTGCTGCTGCATTTATATTATGTATATATATTATGCCATCTGTTGCAAATGATGATGCGATATATATTGCAAAAAAACGCGGACCACTTTACAGCTATGAAAATTCGGATTTTTCTATCAATTTGTCAACAGGTGTTCTGACCGACTATACTTTTTTCAATCAAGACAGAGAAAACATTTTGCAGGTCGGTCCCCAGGATGACCAGTTTGACCTTCGTGCTGCACGTGCTGCACTTTACGGAAAATTTAATCTATTGGGTGAAAAGTTCAACTATTTTATTGCATGTGGATTCAGCGATTACATGACAAGGGATGCCAAGACACTGTGTACACTGTTCGATGCAACGCTCTTCTATACCCTTCATGAGAACTACGGACGTATTGCTGTGGGGAAGATGAAAGAACCATGGTCTTATGAAATGGTGGGAGACTCTGCAAGTCTGATGCAGCATGAACGCTTACTGAATCCACTGTTTCAATCCCGTAATGTCGGTATACGTTATGACAACACCTATTTGGATAAATTTGGTACTTTTGGTATAGGTCTTTATAACGATTCGGTTGAAGAGAAGATCTCTTTTGAAAAAGGGTCACATCAGATCACCACTCGTATCACCGCTCTCCCCTATATATCGGACGATAATATGAATTATTTGCATCTGGGTCTCTCTGCACGATTTAATGCAGGTGAAGACAATACTTTACGCTACAAAGGAAAACCGGAATCCAATGTTGCTGACTATTTTGTTGATACCGGGGTGCTTGAGGCTGATCATGCAGTGGAATTTGGACTTGAAGCACTATGGAGTTACAATGGTATTTCAGTTCTTGGAGAGTATCTTCAGTCAAATGTTTCTTCAAAAACATTGAATGACCCTGTGTTTAACGGATGGTATGTCACCGGAGGCTGGGTTCTGACAGGTGAGTCAAGACCTTATGACCGAAATGTGGGGTATGCCAGACGGATCATGCCCGAAAGCAGCAATGGTGCACTGGAGCTGATTGCCCGGTATGGTACAGTCGACCTGGATGACGGCTTGGTGCATGGGGGAACAATGGATAAATGGATGATCGGTGCAAACTGGTGGATAGACCCTTACTGGAAAGCAAGTCTAAGCTACGGTACAGCCACTCTGGACAGACTTGATCTGCATGGTAAAAGTGATATTATGCTGTTTCGACTTCAGTGGTTTAGGTGATACTATTATATAAAAGTTTTTGTTCAAAGAAAAAGTGAGTATGATACATAATACAGAACAAGTTTGTATTTTTCTGAAACAGACAACCTTGACACTTTTGTAACTGTGTTACAATGAATTAAAATAGAATAATCAGGAGATTAATGATGGAAAACAGAACAGAAAGTATAGCTCAGAATATTGCAGGAGCTGTGACGAAAAACAGAAAAAGATTGATGGGATTTGGAATACTCTCATTGATATTTGGTATTATCGGTACCTTTATGAGTACAGCAGTCACACTGAGCAGTGTGTTGATACTGGGATTCTTTGTCATATTTGGCGGAGTGGTCTTTTTGGTGGAAGCCTTCTCTGCACCGGACTGGAAAGGTAAGCTGTTGAACCTGCTCATTGCACTTCTGTATATTGTTGCTGGTGCTGTAATGGTGGCAAATCCTCTTGGTTCTGCAGTATGGTTCACCCTCTTCATTGCAGCGTTCCTTATTGTGGTAGGTATCATGCGTATGGTGATGGGCTTTCAGATCAAAGATGAGATCAATGAATGGGGTTGGATGGTCTTTGGTGGTGTGATCAATATTGTTCTTGGTATCCTGATCTATGAACAGTGGCCTTTTTCAGGACTCTGGATCATCGGTTTGTTCATCTCGGTTGAGTTGATCATTCAGGGTGTGAATGCGATTGTGCTTGCTAGAACCATTAAAAAGACACAGAGCGATATTAAAAAAGAATTTTCGTAAATGTTAACAGAGGTCTATAAAAAACCCTTACAGTTCATGGTGGCTCATGCATCGCTTTCTGCAGTTTGGAATGTGGCCGGTGTTTGGCTCCTGTCTCAAGGCAAGTCTGCTCTGGGCCCTACGGCTTCATTGACCACCGTCGCTGTACTGGCAGTGTTGATCTTGCTCTACATTGTTACTTTGAAAAAAGGGTATGAGAAGACATTTATGCTATTGGCTTTTGTAGGTGCATTGGCAGGATCTTTAACCATTTACGGTGCCCTTACAAAAGACCCTGTTCTATGGCCTTCTGAATTTTGGAGATACGCAGGTATGGCAGTCAACGCTTTGGCACTTGTCGGGTTCTTTCTGGCAGTGAAAGTTTTTTTTCAAAGAAGAGGTGAGCGTGTTAAATAACACAAAAGAGAATAAGTTTGCATTCTACTGGAAAGTATTTGTAGAGTCTATTGAAGATTTTTTCGGGAAGGGTATGCTCACCCATGCGGCGGCGATCTCTTACTACACCGTCTTCTCTCTGCCCTCTATACTGCTCATTATACTCTGGGCTGCAGCCAGGTTCTACAAAGAAGCAGCCATACATGATGAGATCTTTAAGAAGCTTGCTTCCATGATGGGTGAACAGGTAGCGACCCAAGTCATGTCAACCATACAAAAACTGAGTCTTCAGGACCCAAATTGGATGATGACCGTGTTAGGTCTGGGAATGCTTCTGTTTTTAGCCACCACAGTGTTTGATGCTATGCGAACAGCGATCAATCAGATTGCAGAGGTTAAGGCACCTGTATCGGTGAGTATGAGTATATGGATGGATATTCGTATTCGTATGCGTGCAGTAGCGATCTTACTGAGTATCTCATTTTTTCTACTGGTCTTCATGGTGATCAATTTTGCACTCTCTGCACTTTCTGACTCTATGGCTGAGTGGTTTGGAAGTTTTTCTGAAAACATTCTGATCTTCGATGCTTTTGCTTTGGATTTTATGGCAACGACCATGCTTTTTACACTTTACTTTCGCTATTTGCCGGATATCCGTTTAAAATGGGCAGATGTTTTTTGGGGTGCATTGTTGACAGCGACACTCTTTATTGGAGGCAAGAGCCTCATCGGACTTTTTATCAGTCAGAACAGCGTGGTGAATTTGTATGATGCCGCAGGCAGTCTTTTGATCCTGATGCTGTGGGTCTATTATGCCTCGGCACTTTTTCTTTTTGGTGCAACCTTTACTTTTGTGAGGGTCAAAGAAAGAGAACAGGAGAAGGTGTAATGGAGTCTTTCACTGTTTGGACCATAGTCATTGCTGCCTTTTATGTGTCGGGGCTGCTCTCTGTGGTGAATGCGGTCATGACAACGCGTACTTCACAGGGAGCCATTGCCTGGGTGGTTTCGCTGATCACTTTTCCTTTTATTGCAGTACCTGCCTACTGGGTTTTCGGGAACAGCCGTTTCAACGGCTATGTGAAAGCCAGAAACTCGAACAATGAAACAGTGGAAAAGAAACTGGCAGAGACGCTTAAAGACTTAAAACCATACCATGTCGAAAAATCGAAGATCGTCCCTGAATCTGCCGCCCTGTCAAAACTGGTTGACCTTCCTTTCCTTAGCCATAACGCGGTAGAATTGCTTATTGACGGAGAAGCTGTCTTTGAGAGTATACTCGAGGGATTGAACGCTGCGAACAACTATATTCTCTTTCAGTTTTACATTGTGCATGACGATGAGATAGGCCGAAAGATCAAAGCTGCTTTGATTGCCAAAGCCAAAGAGGGTGTGAAGATCCATTTTCTCTATGATGAGATAGGAAGCCACGACCTGAGTGATGCCTACAAGACCGATCTTCAAAAAGTGGGTATAGAAATTTATAGTTTTCATACCCAAAAAGGGAAAGGAAACCGCTTTCAACTCAATTTCCGAAATCACAGAAAGGTAGTGGTTGTGGATGGAAAGTGTGCATGGATAGGCGGCCTGAATGTGGGCGATGAGTACCTGGGAAAAGATATAAAAGTAGGAAACTGGCGTGATACCCATATGAAGATCACCGGTCCGGCCGCCATTGCGGTGCAAGTCTCTTTTGTGGAAGACTGGCACTGGGCCACGGGCGGCAGTATACCGGAGACGGGGTGGACACCCACACCCTCCAAAACAGGCAAGGCCAATATACTCATTGTTCCTTCCGGACCGTCAGATGAACTTGAGACTGCCTCTTTGATGTTCCTGCATATTATCAACTCTGCCAAAGAACGCATTTGGATCGCCACACCCTACTTCGTGCCGGACAATGCCGTCCTCTATGCGCTTCAACTTGCCGTATTGAGAGGCGTGGATGTGCGCGTGATCGTCCCGGACAAGTCGGACAATCTTCTGGTCAACCTCTCTTTCTACAGTTACCTTGAAGAACCCAATCTTAAGGGTGCCCGTTTTTACCGCTATACTGACGGTTTTTTACATGAAAAGGTCATACTCATCGATGCCGTGGCATCTT
Source organism: Sulfurovum sp. (assembly GCA_027071315.1). Classification (GTDB taxonomy): domain Bacteria; phylum Campylobacterota; class Campylobacteria; order Campylobacterales; family Sulfurovaceae; genus Sulfurovum. The sequence continues at coordinate 10,986 of JALSUP010000005.1, read as the reverse complement.
CCGTGGGTACAGCCAATTTTGATAACCGTTCATTCAGGCTTAATTTTGAGATCACCGGGCTTGTGTTGGAACCGACATTCGTTGAAGAGGTTGAAAAGATGTTCCTCAATGACTTTGCACGCGCTAATAAAATAGGCAAAGCAGATATGGACAAAAAACCCTACTGGTTCAAACTCCTGGCCCGTCTGGCGCGCTTGACTTCTCCTGTACAATAAGCTCAGAGCACTTTGTTCTTTAATTATGCGAACATTTATAAAAGACAGATTATAATGATACGTAATAAAAATAAAATATCCAAAAAAGGATCCCAAATGAAAAAGTTATTTTTGCCGCTTTTGATCGCAGTGTCGATCATCTCCCTGGCATCGGCACAGGAGACAGCAGCCAAGGCTGAACCGCAGAAGCTGCAGCAGACCATCTATTACGGTGGTGATATCGTCACGATGGAAGGGGACAAACCCCAATACGTCGAAGCTGTCGTACAGAGAGAAGGCAAGATCGTTTTTGTCGGAAGCAAAGCCGATGCTTTGAAAAAGTTCGCAGGAAAAGCCAAAGAGGTGGATCTTAAGGGCAAGACCATGCTCCCTGCCTTTCTGGACGGGCACAGCCATATGTACAATGTTGGGTTTACCTCAATGGCCGCGAATCTTCTCCCGCCGCCGGATGGCCCGGGAAAGGACTTTGACAGCATCGTCAAGACGATGAAAGCGTACAAAGATTCTGAAGAGGGAAAATATGTCACAGGCAAAACAGGCTGGATCATCGGGAACGGGTATGATGATTCCCAATTGGCAGAAAAGGACCACCCTACGGCAAAAGTACTTGACAAGGTCAGCAAAGAGTTACCTGTGCTGATCATCCACCAGTCAGGGCACCTCGCTTCCGTCAACACCAAAGGACTGGAGCTGATGGGCTACACTGCAAAGACCAAAGACCCTAAAGGCGGAGCACTCCGTAGAGACAAAGACGGAAACCCTACAGGTGTTCTGGAAGAGGCGGCATTCTTTAAAGTCCTCATACCGGTTTTGGCAAAAGTGGATGACGAGATGTCATCGAAGATGATCGAAAAAGGGCAGGAAGAGTATGCCAAGAACGGATACCTCACTGCCATGTCCGGAAGAACAACCGTAGAGCAGCTGGCAGCATTAAAAACCGGGGCAAAGAACAAAGAGTATTATATTGATGTGGTCGCTTACCCGGATATCGCGCTGGGAACGGATTTCATTGACGGTAAAGATTACAGTCCTTCACACGAATACAAGAACAGATTCCGTATCGGCGGGGTGAAGCTGACACTTGACGGTTCACCGCAGGGGAAAACAGCCTGGCTGACCAAGCCTTATAAAGTACCGCCAACCGGTCAGAAAGAGGGTTATAAAGGCAACCCTATTATGAGTGATGAAGAGGCCATAGGCTTTGTGAAAACTGCATTCAAAAAACACTGGCAGATTCACTGTCATACCAACGGGGATGCAGCGATAGACCAGTACATCAAAGCAGTAGATGCAGCTGAAAAAGAGTTTGGTTATCCTGACCATAGAACAGTGATGATCCATGGGCAGACTTTGAGAAAAGACCAGATACCCGACCTGGTACGTCTGAAGATCTATCCGTCACTTTTCCCAATGCACACTTTCTACTGGGGAGACTGGCATGTTGATTCTGTACTGGGCGAACCGCGTGCAAGTTACATTTCTCCCTGTAAAGATGTCCTGAAAGCAGGCTTGACCATCACCACGCACCACGATGCACCGGTGACCTTCCCCAACTCTATGAGAGTGCTCGATGCAGCCGTGAACAGAGTGACTCGAAGTGGAAAAATACTCGGGCCTGACCAGAGACTGACCCCTTACGAAGCTTTGAAAACATTTACAGACTGGGCAGCATTCCAGTACTTTGAAGAAAATTCAAAAGGAACCATTAAAGAAGGTAAGCTGGCAGATTTTGTCATTTTGGACAAAAACCCGTTGAAGGTCGACCCGATGAAGATACATGACATTAAGGTCGTTGAGTCTATTAAAGAGGGAAACACGGTTTATCCGAAGAAGTAATACAGTTTTATACCCATTATTGTGTTATAATAAATTTAAATAATTTAACAGGAGTTAGAGATGAATACAGACAAACTAAACAGCATTCTTGCTGATCTTCAGCAGCTCAAAGATGAGCTTACACTCAAAGCAAGTCTTGGTCAGGCAGAAGCGAGTGATGAACTTGAAAAACTTGAACCTGTTTTTAACGAGTTAAAAACCAAAATGGATAAAGTGGTGGATGTGGCAGGTGATTCTGCATCAGAACTGAAAGCAGCAGCAGAACTAGGCATAGATGCTGAAAACTCTGATGATATCAGCACGGCACTTGAACTTGCAGGTGACAATCTGAAAGAAGCTTACAGCAAAATAAAAGATATACTTTCTTAAAAGCTTACAAAGAGAGTCTGAGACTTTTTCCCAGACTCTTTACGACTGCTTCTGTTCCCTGTAGCAGAAGCGGATTTTTATCTGCATCCAGCCACTCGATAATCTCTTTCATCTCTTTTTCATTCATGACCGTACAACCCGCAGTAGGTACTTTTTTAATGTGCATGAAAATACACGACCCTGCACCTTTTACTGCACCAGGTTCATCTATATGGTTATGGTTGACCACAATGCCGTACTTGTAGTAGTCTTTGGGGAACTTCATATGTTCAAAACTTTTGTAGTCTTTTTTAACCTTTGTACTGTCGATGATCTTGTTATAGTACTTTGACCCGGCATCATCAACACAGTGGTCTGTCGTTTTATAGACTTCATAAGGGTAAGAGACCACAAATGGCTGGTAGCCAAAAGCCTGTTTAAGGGTAAAAATACCTGCCGGAGCTTTTCCGTCGCCTTCTCTTTTAATGATCTTTGCATTCTTGGGGATGCTGTGCAGTCCTCTACCCCAGCCTAAGCCGTTTCTCCCAAGTTTGATGGAAATGGCATTTCCTACTTTGTACCACTTCGAACCTTGCATCTCATAGCGTTGAAGTGTACCCGAAGGGGTCGACCAGTTTTTAGTCGTCACCACAATAAGCTGCTCCGTATGGGGCAGTTTTCCTGCATAGGAGAGAAAGAGTGCGAGTGAAAGTGTAAGTAAAATTTTCATTATGATATAATCCTTTTTAATTTAATGATGGTTTGGTACAGATGGAATATGGAATATTATCGATAGCGATACCGCTACTGACAATTGCCTTGGCAATTATAACAAAAGATGTGATCGTTTCATTAATGGGCGGGATCTTTATCGGCTTTCTTGTCCTGAACGGATACGACCCTTTTGCTGCTTTTTTGGCACTGTTTGACGGTATCATCGCACTATTTGCCGAAGGATGGATCGCCAAGACCATCTTTTTCATCATTATGGTGGGTGCGGTCATAAAGCTTTTGACCATCTCGGGTGCAGTGGACAGTTTTGTGGCATACCTCAGTCAAAAGTCCGAAAAAATAGACTCTCCCCACGGTGCTATGATGCTGGCCTATCTGGTGGGAATCGTTATTTTCATAGAATCCTCCATCACTTCCCTTGTGGCAGGAACGGTGGCAAAACCACTTTGTGATAAAAATGAAGTCAGCCGTGAAAAGCTGGCTTACATCTGTGACTCAACCTCTGCCCCGGTCTGCTCACTCATCCCCCTCAACGGTTGGGGTGCCCTGCTCCTGGGACTCATAGTAACAGCTGTTGATTCAAATGTCATTTCCGGAGATCCCGTGACCCTGCTCATTGCTTCCATTCCGTACAACTTCTATGCCATTATTACCTTGGTCGTTGTACTGGCGGTCATTTACTGGAAGATCGATATCGGTCCCATGAAAGATGCAAAGCCTCAACCCTACATAGAAGTCTCACAGAGTGCTGACATCGTTGCTTCTCCCTACAAAATGCTGCTACCCATACTGGTCATGGTCTTTGCCGTGCCTGTAGGGCTTTATCTGACCGGTGACGGTGACATCTTTAAAGGTTCCGGCTCTACTTCGGTCTACTATGCCGTCATTGTGACCCTGCTTTTTATGTACCTCTATTTTGTCTTGGGTAAGTCTTTAACCCATCAACGCTACTTTGAAGGACTGTATGAAGGCATCGGTGAAATGATACCGGTGGGTCTCATTATGGTTTTTGCACTGCTCATTGGAAAAGTCATAGGTGAATTGGGTACGGCAGCGTATTTGGCTGACCTTCTTTCGGGTAATATATCTCCCGTCTATATGCCTCTCTTCATCTTTTTGGTCTCTGGCATTACTGCCTTTTCCACAGGGACATCCTGGGGTACATTTTCCATTATGATGCCTATTGGTTTAGCATTGGGAGCAGCCATGGGGCTTGACTTGCCTCTGGTCATTGCAGCGGTCATCTCCGGCGGTATATTCGGTGACCATGCTTCGCCTATTTCCGATTCGACCATTATCTCTTCTATGGCGGCAGACTGTAACCACATGGACCATGTGCGTACGCAGCTTCCTTATGCACTTATGGGTGGGGCTTTGGCATCGGTAGCCTTTTTGATCGCCGGATGGATGACACTCTGATGCAAAAAGTACTCTATCTGCTGAGACATGCAAAATCAAGTTGGAAAGATCTCTCTATCGCTGACTTTGACCGCCCTTTAAACAAACGCGGGAAAAGAGATGCACCCTTTATGGCTGCAAAGATGAAAGAGAAAGGTATCATTCCTGACAGTATTATCTCCAGTCCTGCCAGACGGGCGAAAAAAACAGCCCGTATCTTTTCTGAAGTACTGGAGAGTCCACTCTACCTTGAATCAGATCTTTATGACAGTGCTATAGATAAGATGCTCTGGATCATTGGAAAAGCCTTTGAAACACAGGATGAAGTCATGATTGTCGGACATAACCCTGAATTGACCTTCCTGAACAATATTCTCTCGGATACAGAGATATTCAACATTCCTACTGCCGGTATTGTTGCTATAGGCTTTGATCGGTATCCTGTTGAAGCACATCAGGGGAAACAGCTCTTTTTTGCCTATCCTAAACAATATGGAACAGCACAATGAAAGTACTTGTCTCTGCCCTTGAACCCTCCTCAAATCTGCACCTTAAAGAGGTACTGAAGCACTGTAAAGATGTTGAACTCATCGGTATCTTCGATAAAACCATTCAGGAGGGTGTACCCCTTCATGATATATCGGAAATGGCGATCATGGGTATTGTCGATGCCCTTAAAAAATTACGATGGTTCTTTAAAGTAGCCGATGAAATGGTCACCCTTGCAAAAGAGGCGGACAAAGTCTTACTGATGGACTCTTCAGGCTTTAACTTACCTTTGGCAAAGAAACTCAAAGAGAAGTACCCTGACAAAGAGATTGTCTATTATATTCTTCCCCAAATTTGGGCAAGTCGACCTAAACGTGCTAAAAAATTGGAACAATACTGCGACAGACTACTGGGCATTTTACCTTTTGAAGTTGACTACTACCCCGGGGGGAAAGCCCAATACATTGGACACCCTCTCTTAGATGAAATAGAAAATGAAGCAGAAGTGCATGAAAAAGAGACCATCGCCTTTATGCCTGGGAGCAGAAGTTCTGAAATAAAAAAACTTTTACCCATTTTTAAAGAAGTACGTCAAACCCTCAAAGAGAAAAAAGCCCTGCTTATTATTCCTTCCTCTTTTTCTCAAGAGAAGATAGACGCACTTTATGGTGACGTTTCAGAGTTTGAGATCAGTCAAAATACCCATGAGGCCTTAAGAAGGTCAGAGTTTGCCTTCATCTGTTCGGGTACAGCCACACTTGAAGCAGCACTCATAGGCACACCCTTTACTTTGAGTTACATTGCCAAAAAAGTAGACTTTTTCATAGGTACAAAAATACTCAATATCACACAGGTAGGCCTGGCCAATATTTTACTCTCAAAAGCAAACAATACAACCCTGCACAATGAACTTTTACAAGAAGAGGTAAGTGTTGACAATCTTCTCAAAGAGTACTACAATACCGACCGAAAACAATTTGCCCAGAAAGCAAAAGAGTTAAGAGCGTATCTTGGGCATGGCAGTTCTGCCAATGTAGCAAGAATAATAATGGAATCGTAGGGTGCGTTTTACGCACCGCATAATAAAATTTGCATAAAGTATCATTTTGCCGTAAGGCCCAACACACTATATAAAGAGGTCATACATGCTCGTTCACATCTGCTGTGCCGTCGACAGCCACTATTTCTTACAAAAGCTCCAAAAAGAGTATCCTGATGAGAAACTCACCGGTTTTTTCTACGACCCGAACATACACCCCTACTCAGAATACTACCTCAGACTGCTCGATGTCAAACGTTCCTGCAAAATGCTTGGCATTGACCTCATAGAAGGTGACTACGATTTTGAGAATTGGCTTGAAGCCGTACGCGGCCTTGAGCATGAACCCGAAAAAGGCTCACGCTGTTCTGTCTGTTTTGACAGACGTTTTGAAGTCTCAGCCCAGAAAGCATCTGAAATGGGAGAGCGTATGTTTACCTCTACTCTGCTCACTTCTCCCAAGAAGTCGCTCAAACAGCTTCAGACCGCGGGTGATTTTCTGGCAGAAAAACACGGCATCCAGTTTGTGGCACCGGACTACAGAAAAGCTTCGGGTACACAGGAGCAGAACATTCTTGCCAAAGAAGATGCCCTCTACCGTCAGGATTACTGCGGTTGTATGTACGGTCTGAATATTCAGCGTGATCAGCAGAACAGACTGGCCGATGAACTCTTTTCTCCTATCTCAGGGCAGGTACAGCCTGAGTCAATAGAAGAACGTATTGCCCTTTATGAAAAACGTTTAATACTTGAAGAGAGTCATATTCCCTACAGGATCATAAAGCAGCGTTTTTTGAACTGGCGTATGCATATGGGTCTTTTACGCATTAGGAAAAATGTCGTTCCCGCACATTTTCTGCCTTACTCCACACTCAAAAGTGAATACACACGCGGAAAAATTGACTATGAGACGGGTACAGTACACCATATGAACAGAGATGAAGTAAAGTTCATTACCCTAAGCGATTACAATAAACTGATGAAAACATCATATGAGAATGTTAAAGCACTCATATTTAGCCCGCCCTCTTTTGACAAAGAGGTTCTTTTACGCACACAACTGGGCATTACTGCGTATGACCTTTCAACGATCGTGGTGGTAGAAGAGATACCCACTAACAAAATTGAGATATTACTTCAGTCAGAAACCTATAGTGATGTGAAAGAAGTCTTAATAGAACGCTAAAATGCTACTCTCAAATCGAATTCTCTTATAATTTGATTTACTGTATCATTAAGGACTCTTTTCAGAAGGCTTGACGATGTTAGAAAAACTTTTCGGTTCCTACGATCTTAAAACAGAATTTACTGCCGGGCTTTCGGTCTTCCTTGCCATGGTCTACATTGTCCCGCTCAATGCACTCATTCTCTCCGCAGCGGGTATGCCCTATGATGCGGTTGTGACTGCCACGGCACTCATTACCATTTTGGCAACGGCTACCAATGCCATCTACGCCAAAACTCCTATTGCGTTAAGTGTAGGGATGGGATTGAACGCGTACTTTACGTTTGGACTGGTGAAAGGTCTGGGGATGACCTGGCAGAGTGCTTTGGGTGTGGTCTTTGCCTCAGGTGTTATTTTTATTCTTTTGAGTCTTTCTCCGTTTAGACGTATTGCTCTTCAACAAATTCCTCTTGATATTCGTCGTTCAATCGCTGCGGGTATTGGTGCTTTCCTTGCTTTTATCGCCTTAAAACAGATCGGAATTGTTGTTGCAGACCCCGTGACCTTTGTAAAGCTTGGAAATCTCTCCGATCCGGCGGTGCTACTTGGAGTTGGTATTACAGTACTCATTTTCATTTTACATGCCAATAAGATCAAGGGAGCATTCATCATCGCCATTGCCATTGGTGCTGTGATCGCCTGGATGACGGGTCTAAGTAAGATTCCTGACTCTCTTTTTTCCATGCCTGCTTCAATAGCTCCTATTGCTTTTGAATTAGACTTTAAAGCTTTTACTTCCCTTGCGGTCATTCCTGTGGTCATCGCCTTTTTAGTCACCGATGTCTTTGACTCCGTTGGCACACTTACCGGTGTTGGAGGGAAAATCTTTGATGACTCTGAAAAACTTGAAAAAACACTCCAGGTCGATGCTTTCTTCTCTTCTGTCGGAGCACTTTTGGGACTCTCTACCGTCACAGCTTTTGTTGAGAGTGCCGTAGGAGTAGAGGAAGGAGGGAGAACCGGTCTAAGTACCTTCTTTACAGCGTTACTGTTCATTTTGACACTCTTTATGCTGCCACTCTTTGCCGCCATCCACCCCAATGCCATCTACCCTATTTTGATCGTTGTGGGTATTTTCATGTTCACCGACGTCGCCAAAATAGACTTCTCCGACTTCGCCACGGCCTCTTCAGCCTTCCTGACCATCACGATGATCCCTTTTACTACTTCCATCGCCACAGGCTTAGCTTTGGGTATGGTGAACTATGTTATCATTAAAGCCGCAAAAAGAGAGTTCAAAGATCTTAATCTTGAACTGCTCTTCTTGACAGCGTTCAGTTCGCTTATTTTATTTGTCTGATGAATATGCGACAGTTTTATCTTACATTCCCAATTCAAGACGCAGTGAGTCTCAAATTAAGTTTGGCACATTACGGAAAATTGATACCAATACAATTCATCATTTAGCTGGAAATTTCTCAAGAACACCCTTGAGAATATTTCGATAATCCTCAATAAATTCAGCTCCATCTGCCTGCCCTAAAACTGTTACATGCTTTTGCCACTGCATCAGCGTTGGAAGGAGTTCCCAGGAGTGGGTGATGTAACATTCATATTCCCAACCGTCATTACAAACAATGAGCCTATTTTTGTGTGTATTGACACCTAAGATATTTTTTTCTTTAAAAAAGGAAAGGCGGTTTTATCAATATGGAGCAGTATTTTCTTTTGCTCTACCATTGGATCATGCCAGATATTGTGCCACTCTTTCATATTGAGAAATTCTACAATATCTGCTTGGTATATTTCATCTGTGATCTTGAGGCTCTAAATATCTTTAATCCTGTATGTGAAATATTTGGTATTATAAGCGATCAAATACCAATAGCCGTCAAAGAGTGCAATTTTAAGAGGTGAAACCGTATAACTGCTATCCTTGTGCTTGATTGTCACGTTATTTCTTTTTTCAATGGCTAATTCCAGATCTTTAATGAGTTTTTCTTTTTCTTCTATATCTTCCTGTTGAGTTTGAATGTAATAGTTGTCAGAGACATCGTTGAGAAGGGAGATAATGGAACTTCTTCTTTTATAGTAGCTTTTCATCTTATCGAAATCGATATTTTGTTCATTGGCAATTTTGTGTATTTTGTCTAAGATGTTATTATCGTGTCTATAGGTATAGACCCATTCACGACCATCTTTCTTCTTTGTGGCCAATCCAAATGCTACCAATTTATATAAAATCCCTCTTATCCTCTTTTCATCACTTCTATCTGCATTGTCAGTATTGTCCCAAACAGCTGGATATTTCTTTATCAATTTTCTCCTCAATGTGACGGAGGAACATTCGCGTAAGGTTTTGAAGACCTTATGAACGGTGTAATACTCTTTATCTTTATCCTGTTGAGTTTTTTTATCCATGCTCTACTCCATTGACTTGAATAATATAGACGAAATCCGTCTATATTTTTATAATACTATAGCATATCAACATGAAAGGAATACCTATGACAGATAAAGAAAAGAACAAAGATACATTGAAAGATCTGCTATCACAAATTTTAGAAGATGAAATGAATTTGAAAAGTTTTGTTTTCTTTTTTAACAAACTCGAAAACATTCGCAAATCAAAAGAGGAGATTCAGTCAGTGCTTGAGGATTACTTTGCAGTTTGTAATGAAGAAGTTATAAAAGGTAAAAAAAGAGTGAAGCACATCAACGATAGACATGTTTTTCATTGTGAACAGTATGTCGGGTTTATGGATGCAGAGAAAATAGAGATCATTGCAAATTCCGTACTTAATAATACAGGAGCCAGACTCTACATTAGCATTCATGATTTTAAGAGACGATACAAAAAGAAAATTTTACGCAATGATGAAATAGGAAAGCTATATAGAGACCTTATGAAACAATATCAGGAAGGCGATGCCATAGAAGAGATTGTTTCTCCATATAGAACATGGAAACAGTTGTGCGGAAGTGCTGCTGTTGTGTTAACTAGAGATGGTGAATATGTCTATGGTATTCATAAATCAATGAGTTAGGAGGAAATTGATGAAAACAATACAATGTGATGAAGACAAAGAAGTAAGGTTAAAAATAACAAGTGACTACGGTGATATTGCCATTATTGGTTTTGGTGAGTCTGTTTTAGAGACTGTACGCCAATTAACAGTGATGCCGCATGATGAATCCTATTTGATACAAACGAGAACTGAGATGGCTCAACTGAACGACAAACAAAGACGTTTGATCATTGTCGTTACTGATATGACAGAAAGCTTTGCAAGAGAAAATCTTTTGGAATTTTTAATGACGCTATCTCATCAAAGAGTATGTGTTGTGATGCACAATACAATGGGTGCGTCATCATTAGTGCAAGACATAGGGGAACATGTATCTATTTTAAATACAAGTCAGCAGGAAGAGAAAAATCTAAAAATGCTGATACAAAATCTGTATGATATCGTCAGTCATAAAGACGAATCTTTGGATCATCTGGATGAAGACAAAAACTATTATCAGTTGACATCAGATACATTTTTTGAAAAAGGAAGCCAGTGCTATATCTATAGTGAGATAAACGGTTTTTCTTTGAAGGACAAGTTACAGAGTGATGCATTATTGAATCAAAGGCTAGGAGTCTGTCGGATTAACTCCTCCATAACCGATAATTAGATATAATAATATATATTCATAAGAACATATTCTACCAAGGCTCCATTTACATGATAACATTCAAAGCGACCAACAGAAACCAA
>JALSUP010000004.1 GCA_027071315.1 Sulfurovum sp. | reverse complement strand
TTGCTAGAATCAGAGGCTATATCTCTACAGTTAAAAAGAATAACCGTTCTGTTCTGGAGGAATTAAGCAATGTCTTGAAGGGTAAACCTTATATCCCTTGTGGAGTTGGGTGCTGAATGATTACTTCATTTCTTTTAATCCTTGGATTTTTGTTCAGGGCATACCCCTGTTTGTATGGTTGAGCGTTTACAAGGGGTTACAAGACACCCATCCATCTTAAAACAACTACGATCACAACAACGGTTAATGCTGTATATATCAGATTCATTATCATCTTTGACACCTCCTATCATTTTCTATGAATAAGTATATCTATGAAATCTCTGTGAAATCTCATTTTATATATAATCATAAAATATTTATATAGGAAATCTATTGCTTTATAGGGAAAATATAATTTTTAATTGTTGTAAAATCACAATAAGGATTTAATGATCGCACTTGATCCTATACCCTAAAGTATACGAGTTTTCTATCAGTTGCGTATCGCTGTGGGTGACTTCATTGATCTTTTTGTTGAGTCTGTAGACGAGTTGGTGTAGTTTGTTGTCATGTGAATCATCAGGTAGCTGATCATCCCATACATTGATGATCAGCGTGTCATGCATAAAATACTCACCAAGAGAATGCAGTAAAAGCATGATGAGTTTATGCTCTTTTTTAGTGAGTCTTATCTCCTGTGCATCATAGCTTAGATGAGAATTGTTTTTATCCCACAACAGTTTTTCTCTAAGACAGATGACATTTTTGTCAGTATGCTCACTTAGTACTTTCTGCATGATCTCATGCAATTTGGCTTCACTGATAGGTTTAAGAAGATATTTTTCCAGTTTCAGATCCATCGCACGTAACAACATATCTTTCTCTGAATGCGCAGTAAGCATAATAATAGGGATCTCTTTATTGGTTTCACGTACAGTTTTGGCGACTTCCAAACCATCTATAAAAGGCATAGAGATATCTAAAAGTAATATATCGGGTTTTTTTTCACGGTAAAGAGCTAAGGCTTCTCTTCCGTCTTCTGCCAGGTAGACTTCGGAAAAATATTCTTCCAGTACAAAGGCATAATTTTTTCTGCTTTGTGCATCGTCTTCTGCGTAAAGTACGGTCATGTCATACATCTTTCTCTCCTTTGGGGATGATGATCTCAAAACAGGCACCCGCATTTTTATTTTCCACATGTAGTTCTCCATGCATACTGTTCTCTACGATCATCTTTGCCATATACAGTCCAAGACCCGTTCCCTCATGAGAAAATTTAGTGCTGTAGTAAGGGTCAAATATACGATTGATCTTGTCTTCATCTATACCTTCACCGTTATCGGCCACCTTTAAGTGTAAATGTTGGTCTTTCTCCTGTACGCTAATGTTGATCTTGGGATCTTCTATGGCTTTGGATTCAAAGTTGTCCAGCGCATTGTTTAAAATGATCAGCAGTACATGAAGGAACTCTTTTTCAAAAGAAAAGAGTGTTACTTTTTTATCTGTATCGATGTTGATCTTTACACTATTGGTACGCTGACCCAACAAATGCAATGCTTTATCTATGCAATCTTGCACTACAAATTCTGTCTCTGTTTTAGCAGGATGGAAGAAGTTGGAAAAATCTTCTATGGTCTCGGACATATACTGTGTATTGTCTTCGATCATCTCTGTTTGAGATACCAGCATTTCATGATTTACAGGATCACGCCTCAGCGCAGACCTGAGTGCCGCAACATTGGAGTTTATACGATTAAGCGGCTGTCTCCACTGGTGTGCGATATTTCTGAGCATCTCTCCCATGATTGCCAGCCTGGACCGTTGTGCCATCAACAGATGTCGGCGTTCCAGCTCTTCCACCTGTTCTTCTACGCGTATCTCCAGGGTTTCATTCAGTTGGGTGAGTTCATGGTTAAGCTCCACATTTTGTGCCTGTGCCTGCTTCAGCTTTTGATTGCTTCGTCTCAACAAAAGTATAAAAAAGAGACTTAGCAGGAGGATAACAGTAAAGAAAAGTGAGATCTGCCATACCAGCGTATAATCAATGCCTTTTCTATAGCTTACTTTGACCCATTTGTTCAAGATCTCAACTTTGTCATTTTCCGACAGGTTGTCAATAGCCTTGTTCAATATAGGAACGAGCTGCGGTTCACGCTTGTTGATCAGAACCGACAGCTTGTCCTTGTTGATCGTCCCTCCGATACTGACATTCAATAAGCGGTTATTGCGTATGGTGTATGTCATGGGTGACATGGCGCCGACATAGGCGATGATCTGCTTTGATTCAACGGCATTTAACCCTTTCTCCATATCATCAAAAATAACGATCTCTATATCTGGATAAGTGCTTTTTAACACAGAGACAGCAGGGGTATCGCGCAAGACACCGATCTTACCTTCGTGTACGATCTGTGAGAAGTCCTGTACTCCTTTGGTGTCGGAATGTATGGCAAAGGCTCGGGGAAGTGTAAAGTAGGGTTTTGTGGTTAAAAACTGTGCTTTAACCTCTTTCGTGGCGGCATCTGCAACGATGATGTCACATTTTCCGGATTTCAAATAGGCTCTACTCTGTGAATAAGTATCTGTTTTTTGTAATGAAAACGGCACATTCAGTCTGGAAGAAAAAAGTTTAGCGTAGTCGGAGAGTATCCCTATATATTTTCCCTCTTTATCTATCTTTTCAAGCGGCATCCAGTTTGGGTCTACACACATTTTTATCTCTTTTTTCTCTTTGAGATACTTTTTCTCCAAATCAGTCAATTTTGTCTGATGTTCCAGTTTTTTTGCCGGGGTATATCCAAACCACTTGTGTTTCAAACGGTTAAGCTCAGTTTCCGGGAGCACTTTTTGTGCCTTGGTTAAAATGTCTATGAGTATTTTGTCTTTTTTATCTGCACCAAGACGCATGCTGCTGTTCATCCTGTCCTGTTCTATGAACCCTACTGCTTTTACTTCTGAAATACTGTGGTTTAGTATGAGATAATCCATCGCCGCTTTTTCACCTACAGTACCGTCAATCTTTCCAAGTGATAAAAGCTTTAATGCTTCGTACTGGTTACTGACTTCGAGCAGCTTGATACCAGGATAATCCTTGGCAATGTACTGTTGCGTAAAATACCCTTTGGGTATGGCCATTGTCTTACCGTCAAGTTCCTCCAAAGTAGAGATATTCTCTGTTGTATTATGTACATATATTGCCATTTGCGTTTTATAATAAACGGGGCTAAAAGCGAGAAACGTGTCTCTCTCTTTTGTTCTGACAACATCGGTCAGAATGTCCAGTTTATCTGTTTTTATCAGCTCAAGAAACTCCGACCAACTGTACCCGCTGATAAATTTCACTTTTAAATTGACCTTACTCGCCAGCAAAGTCATATAATCGACGCAGAATCCTTTCGCCTTACCATTTTCATTAAAATCAAAAGGAGGCAGTGCCAACTCATTGTGTGCTTTGATAACGGGATGGTTTTGTATATAGGCTTTTTCTTCGGGGCTTAAATTGAGTTCGTTTGCAAAGAGTATAGTCGTACAGAGAAGAAAGATCAAAATAAAGAGTCTATTGTTCATTTTGATGTTCTCCTCTTTATTCCATTTAAACACATTCTAACACAGTATTATAAAAGGAATGGTGGGAAGCCCCACCCGGATTTTAAAATTGTTTCTCCAAAAATGGAATGATCTGCTTCTTACGGGACATAACCCCTTTGAGCCATACCTGATTGTCTTCCAGTTTCACATCAAAAGCATTTTCAATTTTGTCTGCTTCGTCAGAAAGGACAAGGAGTTGTGAACCTTCCTGCATGATGTCTGTTAAGAGTAGAAGAACTGAGTGTCTGCCACCCTCCTCTTTAAGCTCTTTCATGGCTGCGAAAAGATCTTCTTTCATGGTATCGAAGACAGAAAGGTCAACGACTTCAAGCTGTCCTACACCGATCTTGCTGTCACCCATATTGAAATCTTTGAAATCTCTGAGTACCAACTCTCTTGGTGTGGCATTCAAGACATCTGACTTGACAATGAACATTTCCATACCCAAGGCTTTATAGTCTTCTACGCCTGCGATCTCAGCCAGCTCTTTACAGGCTTTGGTATCTTCTTTTGTGCAGGTTGGTGACTTGAAGATAACAGTGTCAGATAAAATGGCACACATCATCATACCTGCGAGATCTTTAGGAATCTCCACATCGTAGTAATCGAACATTTGCTTGACAATGGTATTTGAACAGCCGACAGGTCTTACCCACATTTCAAGCGGTGCATCGGTTTTGAGGTCACCCAGTTTATGGTGATCGACAATACCTAAAATAGTTGCTTCAGCAATATCATCAGGGCTTTGTGAGCTTTCCATAAAGTCGATCAGGTAAACATTTTCACCGGCATACGACGTTTTCAGTTCAGGTGCTTCAAAACCGAACTTATTTAAGATCCATTGTGTTTCAGGGTTAGGTTCGCCCTGTCTTGTCGGGATACACTCTTCACCCAGTTTGTTTTTAAGGTAAGAGAGAGAAATTGCTCCCACGATTGAGTCTGTGTCAGGCGTAGTGTGCCCAAAAATATATGTTGCCATAGCGTTATCCTGTCATTGAATTATTTTCGCGATTATAGCACAGGAGAACCTCAAGTACCCTAAACGCTTAAAGGGGACCTCTAAAGTGTTATTTCCGCTTCTGCCGTACAGTCCAGAGAAACGATCTCTGCTTCTTTTACATCGATCCTTGCAGCAGTCAATGCACCGCCCCAGAGACACCCTGTATCGAGTGAGAGGACTTCATCATTCTGATAGAAACCCAAAGTGGACCAATGCCCGAAAATGATCTTCAGATCGATCTCTTTACGATTGGCACACTCAAACCAGGGTTTTAAGCCTTTGGCTCTGAGTTTCTCTGTCGGTGTACCCTTCTGGTCAAAATCTAAACGCTGGTCTTTGTAGCAGTAGCGCATACGGATGAATGAGCTGAGAATGTAACGGTCAATGTCAATGTGGCTTGCTTTCCTGTCAAAACGCTCCACCCCATGTTTAAACATCTGTTTAAGCCATACTGCCACATCATCACTTTTCAAACGTGATTCTATTCTACTGGCATACTCAACGGCCATACCCAGATCGAACTCCGGAGAGATACCGGCATGAGACATACAGTACCCTAACGTATAATCGGTATGCAGAAACTTTTGTTGACGAAGCCAGTCAATGAGTTCATCGGCCATAGGCGACTGCAGAACGGGGTCAATACTCTCATTGGATTTTTTAATGCCGTAATAGGCTGCTATAAGAGCAATATCATGATTGCCCAGAACAATTTCAACAGACTCTCTGATACTGTAGAGATACTCCAGCACTTCCAATGACTTCGGACCACGGTTGACCAGGTCACCTGCCACCCAGAGGGTATCATGCTTCGGATCGAAATCGATCTTTTCCAGTAAGCGTTTCAACGGGTCATAACACCCCTGAATATCTCCAATTGCCCAGACGGCCATTACAAAAGCTCCGCTTTTTTGATGGATGATGGATGATTGAGGATTGAGGATTGATACGTTATAGTCATTTTTTTAATCTCTCTTTGTACAGTTTGGCTTTTTCGTTGAAGGACATTTTGGCATAGGCTGCGGAAGGTGATGGGAGATAGACACGTTCAATATCCAAATGTCCAAAATGGGTTTCGAAAAGAGCTTGGGATTTCTTACCTGTAAATGCCAGCTTTTTAATACTTGGATGCTCCTCTAAAAAAGCGAAAATGTCATTGACCTCCTCCTCTTCCAGGGAACTGTCAAGGGAATTGTCACGGCTGCAATGTCTTATCATGTCCCAGAGTCCGATCTTGGATTCTTTTAAAAGCCAAATCTTCTGGTCCCGGTTATTGACCGGGTAATTCGTGACAGCTTCAAGCAATTTCCAGAACTGGTTACGCGGATGGGCATAATAGAAATTGTTCTCAAAGGACTTGATACTGGGGAATGAACCGAGTATCAGGGTTTCGGTGTCTTTGAATACAATGGGTTTGAAGGGGTGTTCTAAGATTTCATTTTCCATAACGAACCTATTTACATGCCTTCTGCATATTTCGAACCAACAATACCAGCAATGCCAAAGAGAAGATCTTAAAATTAATTTCTGAACCTTTATGGGTATTGATGAAGGCCACCGACTTGGTCATCTCTTCACCTGCCAGCTGCATGGTCAGAATGTCCGGAATATAATACTGGGAAAAAAGCAGACCCGTGGCAAAGACAAAGAAAGTGGCCACCTGGGTAATGGTGTCTCTTTCAAACTTCTTGTATTTGTACCCTTCATAAAGTGCTACTATGATGAGCATGAAGTTCACGAGGTAAGAAAGTCTGACAAAGTTCTGTGTCATGATGAGCCCTTCCTGATAGTGACTTAAAACTTCTGAACCCAGCCATTGTTCTGTATGGAAGGTGACAGGGGCTACGACAATGCCTGCGTAGAGCCCTGCTCCCAGAACGGCACCCAGGAGTGTAAGGTAGGCGATGGTGGCTGTTTTGAAATATTTGTTCATTTGTTTGTCCTTGTTTGTTTTGTCTTTGCCTTTCGGCTTAGATTTTATTATATGCCGATTTTTTTATTGGTGCGTGGATACGCACCCTACTGGAATTTCATACGGGCATCACGTACCCGGGAATTTTATAATGAATCCGCGGTCGAAACCTGCCAGGTCTTTGTAAAACTGAATGGATTCTACTCCAATTTCTTTAACAAAAGAAGTCAGAGGCTCTTTTTGGTCGTAACCCA
This sequence comes from Sulfurovum sp., assembly GCA_027071315.1. GTDB lineage: Bacteria > Campylobacterota > Campylobacteria > Campylobacterales > Sulfurovaceae > Sulfurovum. Next base: position 40,726 of record JALSUP010000004.1, on the reverse strand, counting down.
TCTCACAGGCGAGGTAGGGGATCTTCCTTTCTTTGGCATCTACAATGATCTGCTTGAGCAGTTCATCGCCTACACGACCGCCGAAAAGTGCCTCTTTAGGCTCATAATCGACCACGTTTGATTTCAAGATAAAATCTTCAGCAATATAAGGCGGGTTGGAGACAAGCAGTTCTATTGGCTCATCTACCTCATCTATCAGGTTTGACTGCCGTAGAGTAATTTGATGGTTCAGGCCAAAAGTGTTAATGTTTTTCCGGGCGACTCTCAAAGGTGCTTCACAAATGTCAGTCGCCACGATCTTCAACTCCGGGAACTTTCGTGCCAACACAATAGAGATGGCACCGGTGCCTACACCTATCTCGGCTATCTGTCTGATCTGCTTCTCTTGAATGATCTTCGCAGTCAGATCAATAAGGATTTCTGTTTCAGGTCTGGGGATGAGCACACCCTCTTCTACGGCCAAATGGATGTCATAAAAACTTGCCGAACCGACAATATATTCGTAGGGTTCATTGGCTTTACGTCTGGCGACTGTCTCTTTAAAAAGATCAAGATTTTCTACCACATCAGCATCATGGGTGATGAGATACATACGGTCTTTTTTAAGATGATAGGCCAAAAGCAGTTCCGCTTCATACTGAGGCCGTTCACAACTCTCTTTTAATTCTGTTCTGGCCCAGAGAAGCGTCTCTTTTATTGTCATGGATACTTCCTATATTAATAGTAAGAATTATAGCCTAAGATCACTTGTAAATCTAATTAATCAAATGTTTTGGATATAATAAAGTCTTATTTATCATAAAGAGGGTCCACATTGAAAGAAAACTTCAAAAAACTTAATCATAAGCTGCAAAATTTTCAATTACCAAAGAGTAAACTGCTCGAAACACTTAAAAATACGATCATTAAAAAATACCTGAGTGACCAGACAAGTATCAAGTATCTTGAAGAGGGTTTCATTAAAGCGACAGATATTCCTTTTGTGAAACATATCGGCATTACAGAGAAAGAGAATGAACTCTCGCTACAGTTGAAAAGATCTGTCTGTAACCATGTGGAAACCATTCATGCTGCGGCACAGTATACCCTGGCTGAAACAGAGAGCGGTATGCATCTGCAGAGTCTTTTCCCTGAACTTGAACAAAGGGTCATTCCCCTGCTTCGGGAAGGGAAGATCAAATACATCAAACCTGCAGCGATGACCATAAAGGCAGAGTCATTTGTGGAAGAGGAAGCGGTTGAGAAATTTAAAAGACAATTTACCAGAAAAGGACGTGCCCTGCTTCAGATCAGAGTGGAGATACGGGATGTCAATGAAGTACTTACCGCCGAAGCACGTTTTACCTGGTTTGTACAGGCACGTGCAGAAGAGGTTTAATATTGATTCGTAGGGACAAGGCATGCCTTATCTCTACACATAGCTACTCTTTGTCCATATAGGCAAAGATGCCGTCATTTGGCAATGCCGGCTCTTCCACTTTCTCTTCTTCATCAATGACCACATTGGATGCATCATAGCCCAACTCTTTCAGTCTTTCCAGTACCGGTGGGTGGGTATAGTAGAAAAAGATGACCAGAGGGTGAGATTTTGGAAAGGCTTTGTTCTCTGTGACCAGTTTCATCAAGGCAGAGACTAAATTCTCCTTACCGCCCATTTTAGAACCAAATTCATCTGCGGCATATTCGTTATGACGGCTGACGTATGACATGACCGGGGTAAAGACAAAGCTGACCAGAGGCAGAAGCAGCATCAGCATGGCTATCTTCACACCAGCTTCAGGACGGACACCCATGTCGGTAAAGAGTACGTCCGGCAAGTGGCCGAAGAGGTAAAAAGAGATGAAGAGCAGTACACCCATCAGGGCAATATTTTTCCAGATATCTCCATGGGAGAAGTGCCCCAGTTCATGTCCAAGAACTGCTAAAAGTTCTTTTTTATTGAGCTTTTCTACAAGTGTATCAAAAAGTACGACACGCTTGCTTTTTCCCAAACCACCGAAAAAGGCATTGAGTCTGCCGTCTCTTTTACTGGCATCCATAATAAAAATACCGTCACTTTTAAGCCCTGCTTCATCCATCATTTTTGTAATGTCATCACGTAGTTCCCCCTCTTCAAGTGGAGAGAACTTGTTAAAGAGACTCATGAAGAACGGCATGAGCACATTTGCCAGTACGGCAATAGTGAACATTAAGATGAAACCCCAGAGCCACCAGGATTCGTAAGTTGAAATGATCCACGCGAGCAGTGCAAATATGGCACCACCGATAAGAAAGAAGAGCAGCGAAGATTTTAGCGTATCGAGTATGAACATTTTAGGGGTCATTTTATTGAAACCGAAGTCAGCATCGATCTTAAAGGTCTGGTAGAGTTGAAACGGCAGTCCGACCAAAAAATTGATGACAATAAAACCAAAGAGAAAGAGAACAGCCTGCATGATCTCGCCTTCCATGCTTATGAGTGAAGAGAGAAGTGCGAACCCGCTCATGATCCACCAGACGAACATCAGGTAATCTACGAACATTTCGATCAGGGAGAGTTTCTCTTTGGCAACAGCATAATTTGCAGCGACCACATACTTCCCTTCAGGCATAAGCACAGGGGCTTTTCGTTTTTCATCGTTAATGTAGCCTATCTGCATCACGGCAATGTAGACACGCATAAAAGTATAAATAGTATATAAGGCGAGTAGTATTTCAAGCATTGTAATTCCTCATGAATTTGTTAGTGAAATATATCAGGATGAGCTTTATCAAGCCTTAAAATCGACTCTCTTCGGTATAATTACAAAATAATACTAAGGATCATCCGTGGCACTCATAGACCTCTTCAACGTTAAAAAACAATATGACATCAAAGTACTCCTCAATGATGTTGACTTCCACCTCAATGATGGCGAACGTGTTACCATAGTCGGGCAGAACGGCTGCGGTAAATCGACACTCATGAAGATCATTATGGGAGAGGAGGAGCCCACAGAAGGCAAAAGGGTCATCAACAACTCCGTGCAGATAGAGATGCTGGCACAGCAGCCCACCTTTGAAGCCACGTTGAATGTACGTGATGCCATTTTAAATGAACTCTCAGAGCTTAAAGAGGCCAAAGAGGCCTACGACAGCCTTTCCCTGGAGGTGGCTGAAGATTTTGACAATCAGGAGATGCTCAAACGCTTGGAAGAAGTGACTGCCTTTCTTGACCATCACAATGCCTGGAACCTCGATGACAAAGTAGAACGTATTTTACAGGAATTTAAACTAAAAGAGTACGAATACCGTCCTGTCATTTCTCTCTCTGGAGGAGAGCAGCGGCGTGTTGCTCTGGCTTCACTCATTTTGAAAAAACCTGATGTCCTGCTCCTCGATGAACCGACCAACCACCTCGATGTCTACATGGTGGAATTCCTTGAAGAGATACTTCTTAAAGAGAAATTCACCCTGCTCTTCATTTCCCACGACAGACACTTCATTGACACCATTGCCACCCGTGTGGTCGAAGTGGACAATCAGGAACTGGTCTCTTACAAAGGGGGCTACCGTGACTTCCTTGTGCAAAAAGAGGAGCGTATGAAGTCTATGGCTAAAAGCCACAATACCTTGGTAAAAATGCTTAAAAGAGAAGAGGAGTGGCTTGGGAAAAGTGTGCGTGCCAGAGAGAAACGAAACCAGGGTCGAAAGGCAAGGGTCTTTGAACTGCGTGAACAGGCCAAAAGAAACCCGACACTCATACGTAAAATGCAAATAGAACTTGAGCGTGAAAAGCAGAGTTGGAAAGGTGAGAAGAGTCTCAGTAAACGTAAAATGCTCTTTGAGATAGAAAACATGGATTACAGCATTGCAGGGAAAAACCTCATCAAAAACTTTTCTACCCGCATACTGCAACGGGACAAGATCGCGATCGTGGGTATTAATGGGGCAGGTAAATCCACCCTGCTTAAACTTCTGCTGGGACGTTTGCAGGCGGACAGCGGCAGCATCAAAAAAGGTGACTTCAGCATAGGGTACTTTGACCAGCACAGAGAGATGCTGAACAATGAACAGACACTCATAGAGACATTTTGCCCGGACGGCGGTGACCATGTCGATGTGCAGGGTGCCCATATGCATGTCTATGCCTACCTCAAGACATTTCTCTTCCCTGAAGCATATATGACAAAGAAGATAGGACAGCTCAGCGGGGGAGAGAAGAATAGAGTCGCCCTGGCACTTCTTTTTACTAAGAATGTAGAGTGTCTCATACTCGATGAACCCACCAATGACCTTGACATTCAAACCATCACCATTTTGGAAGACAAGCTCATTGCCTTTCAGGGTGCTCTGCTTTTTGTCTCCCACGACCGTTACTTTATTGACAAGATCGCTTCAAAACTCATTGTCTTCAAGGGTGAAGGTCTTGTAGAAGAGTCTTACCAGAACTACACCGAATACCTGGAGATAGAAAAAGAGGTCAAAGCACTCTCTGCTATGGAAAAGGAGTTTAAAGTAAACGTCAAAAAAGAGGAAAAGCCAAAAGAGAAAAAGCAGACCAAACTGAGCTACAAAGAGCAGATAGACCTCGACACCCTCCCTGATGAGATAGAAGCCCTGGAAAATGAAATAGAAGCATTAAATACCTGTCTGGGTGACCCCGAGTGCTATCAGAAAAAAGGTCTGTCAGCACTTTCTGAAGAGCTGAGTGCCTTGGAAGCCGTCTATGAAGAAAAAACTGACCGGTATTTGGAAGTGTTGGAAGTGTACGAAGATCTACAGTAAAAATACAGCCCGCGTAGGGTGGGATTTCCCACCATTATACGATATTGAATTTTATTTTGACGGTGGATGAATCCACCCTACGTGAGAAACAATATTTTAAAAATAGATCACCACAGAGCGTCTTCCCCAGCGGAGTGCTCTTCTTCTGTTGGTTCCCATGTAGATATCGATACGTTTGCGGTAACGTTTATTCATTTTGTCACGTACCGTATAAAGTCCACGTAGTCCACCGATCCTTACTTTTGAACCATTTCTCAAACCGTATTTGGTCAGCATATCACGGGAAACCGCAATGATCTTCATACCCGGGCGGATACGGTTGTTCCAGGCTGCTAAAAATGGTGTTTTATCAGTCTGTCCTCTGTGTGAACTGTAAGCCGTTGCCGTCACACGAAGTTTTCTCTTACCAAATCCTTTGACCATGCGGTTGTGTCTTGCTTCTTTTCTCTCTTTTGCCAAACGTGCTTTGAGTTTTTTCTTCAGCTCCGGCAGTTTGTAGGAAAAAGGAAGTATCAATTTTTTACCGATACAAATAGTAGACGTTCTTTTTAAGCGATTGTATTTCAGGATATCTGCAGAGCTTAGGTTAAAATCACGGGCAATGACGCTAATACTGTCTCCGGGTTTGATGATATACTCTGCACTGGCGATAATGTCAACCATCTCCTGTTCCAGAGGAAGGGCCAGTTTTTGACCTACTTTCACACCTGCCTTTTCTTCCAGTTTATTCAGTGTGCGTAATTCAGACGTTTTGAGGTTAAACTTTTTGGCGATCGTACCGAGGGTCTCGCCTTTCATGACCGTATAGAAACCTTCTCTCTTCTCGATGACTTCTACGATCTCTTCTTCCGGTACCTCTTTTTTTACTATCTCTTCTTCTGGTACTTTTATTTCAACGACTTCTTTGGGTACTTCCACAACAACGGTTTTGTTCACATCACTTGGGGTAACAGAGATATTGGTATCGAGACATACTTCTGCTTCCTGAAGCTGTTTGGCGTAGGCTTCTTTCTGTAATGCTGCGAGGTTTTTTATAAACTTTTCGCGTCGTTCTTTAAGCTCTCTGGCAATCGTGTAGCGGTTATTGTCTTTCGCATTTTCGATGTTCAGTTTTTCAAGCTGTCTCTCTTTACTTCCCTCATAACGAATAGGCTCATCTATTTTGACATATTTTTCTATCATGTCAACCACAGAAATGACCCTGACCGATCTCTTGGGTACGGGAAGTGTTTTATCTACAATGAGTTTTTGCTTGTTTTTTTGATATTCGATGACTTTTGCAGTAATGAGTTTAGCACTGTAGGGGTTGCACTTATCGACACCATTGGTGGCGATCCTGCACTCTACTGTCTCTTTTGCAGAGAGAGACAGCAGCATAAGAGGGAAAAGGCAAAAAGTGAAATAAACTCTGGACATCAGTACAACTTGTCAAACTATAAAAAGTTCAACATCTCCTCTTTTATGGCTTCTTTTTCAACAACAATGGTATGTTTTACCGCTTTGTCGAAAAGTCCGGTGATCATAGGAGGTACAGTTACATTGGCATGTTCACGTACCAGGTCAAGCGCCTCTTTATCGTCTTTGACAGCATGTCCGAGTGACTTGGAAACAGTGGTGGAGAACTTTGTCCACTCTGCAGTCGAGTAAATGACTGCCGGAAGTTTTTCATCTCTCAATGTCTCATAGGCTTTCATACACATAGCAGTATGCGGATCCATAATGTAGCCGTTCTCTGCATACTTGGCAATGACCGCTTCACCCTCTTCATCGGAAGAGAAAGTTGCAGAGAAATCTTCCTGAAGTGAAGCAAGTTCTTCATCTGTCAACTGGTACTTTCCTTCTGTACTCAAAGCATCCATCAACTCTTTGGTTCTTTGCGCGCCAAACTTGTCAAACATGACACGTTCAATATTGGAAGATTTTAAAATATCCATGGCCGGTGATTCCGTCAGGATCAACTCTCTGTCTGTAATGTCATAGGCACCTGTGGTGATCCAGTCTGTCAGAATATTGTTGATATTTGAGGCGATCAGGATCTTTTCAACAGGCAAGCCTGCTTTTTTCGCATAATACCCGCCCAGGGCATTACCAAAGTTACCGCTTGGCACAACAAGGTAGATCTTTTCGCCCATTGCAATTTTGCCGGCACGTACCATTTCAAGGTAAGCATGAATATGATAAACGATCTGGAAGATGATACGCCCGAAGTTGACCGAGTTCGCTGCTGAAAGTTTAATGTTTCTTGCTGCCAACTCTGCTTTGAAGTCTTCGGAAGCAAGAAGCTCTTTGAGTGCATGCTGGGTGTCATCAAAGTTTCCTTTGACACCGATGACTTTAAGGTTCTCCGCCTCTTCTGTCACCATTTGCAATTTCTGAACATCAGAGGTTCCCCCGTCCGGGTAGAGACAGGCAACTTTGACATTGCTCTGATTTTTAAAAGTCTCCAGTGTTGCAGGACCGGTATCACCTGAAGTGGCAGCCATAATGAGGTACTTTTCATCTCTCTTTTCTGCCAGGTTTCCCAGGATATACCCAAAAGGCTGCAGTGCCATATCTTTAAAGGCACGTGTTGGTCCATGGTAGAGTTCTGAGACAAAACAATCCTCTTCTATCTGTACCGTAGGGACAGGGTTGGCAGGGTCATCAAAGGCATCATAGCGTGAAACTGCCTCTTCCAGTACTTCCGGTTCAATATCAATTTCAAAGGAGCGTAAAAGGTCAAGTGCCAAAGTTTTATAGTGACTTGAGAGGTGTTTGCTTAAAAAGGTTTCACCAAGATCAGGAAGTGACTCGGGGACATAAAGTCCGCCAAAACTGGCACTTGGGCTCAGTATGGCTTCAGAAAATGCTAAAGAAGAAGGCTTCCTGCCATCATTACCGCGTGTCTCAATAAATTGCATGTATTCATCCTGTATCACGCTCCCTAACGAAGAGAGCGTACTCTAATTTGTATGCGATTATAGCGAAAAAAGCTAAGGGGAGCTCTTTATTTACGCTTAACCAGTCTGATCATATAGAAGTTTTTTGCCCGTTTAAAGCTGTTTGATTCCCCCACGACAACGATCGATCCGTCACTCATACGTGCTGCACCGTGTGCCACATCTTTACGTTCGTCACCATAGACGTGCGACCAGACAAGTGCTCCGTCTCTGTCCAGGGCAAGAATATACATAGAGTGATTGCCTTTACCCAGAGAGTTTGTTCCTCCGGCTAAAATGAACCCGCCGTCACGTGTGGTCGCTACCGCATTACCGTAATCATAATATTTGAAACCGTAGATCTTATGCCAGATCAGTTTACCTTTGGCATCATACTTCATGACGGTCAGGTCAGACTGTTCTGAACCGTAAGAACGCGTTGAACCGATAGCGACAATACCACCGTCCACCGTAGCAGTCACACCATTGAGCATATCTTCATATTCCCCGCCGTAAGTCTCTGCCCAAATTTGTTTACCGTTCTGGTCCATCTTCATGACAAAGAAGTCGGCATCGCCTGCACGTTCTATCTCACGGTACCCTGCCAGGACAAAGTTTCCGTCACGTGTGCGTGTGAGTGCTTTTGCCACATCATCTTTTTCACCGCCTACTGTATGGGCAGAGAGAAGCTTACCGTTCTTGTCCAGTTTGGCAATGTAGACATTCTTGTCCCCTTCGCCGTATGATTCAGTCGAACCGACTACCAAGGCACCACCGTCATCTGTCCCTGCGATACCTCCGGCAAATTCATCACGCTCTCCACCTATATCTTTTTCCCAAAGCAACTTACCCTCAAGAGAGATCTTGGCTATGTGAAGATCATAGTCATAATTGCTTGAAAAGGAGTTAGAGTGCCCTAAAACCAAAATGCTTCCGTCGGCAGCACGGGAAATGGCTTTTCCCTCATCTTTCTTTTTTCCACCCAGCCACAGACGCCATTTCATTTCACCTTTGGAAGTCATACGCGTCACACAAATGTCTGTACGTTTGGCACCAAATGATTTACAGGTACCGACAATGGCAGCATCCCCTTTTTCCAAAGCAACAATACCATAGGCAATGTCATCTTCTTCACCGCCATAGATCGTCTGCCACTCTGCAATATAGGCATTTTTATCGAGTGCTTTTTCTTTCTTGGCTTCGACTGCCTGTGCAGAGGTCAACACAAACAATAGCCCTGCAAGAGCGATTAATGATCTTTTAAACATAGAAATCCTTTATGGTTTATAATTCTATACAGGTACCCACACCCGTACTTGTCAGTATTTCAAGTAACAATGAGTGCTCTACCCTTCCGTCAATAATATGTGCTTTTTTCACACCGCCGCGCAGTGCCTCAATACAGGCATCCACTTTCGGAACCATGCCGCCCTGGATCGTACCGTCTTTCTTCAGTGCTTCTGTCGTAGAGATATCGAGATTCGTAATGAGCGCCATCTCTTTGTCCAGTACCCCTGCCGTATCGGTCAGAAAAAGTACTTTTCTTGCTTCAAGTGCAATGGCGATCTGACTTGCCGCCAGGTCAGCATTGATATTGAATCCCGGATGCCCGATAGTGCTGCTTGAAGCAATAGGAGCGATCACAGGGACAAAACCATCATTTATAATATTATCTACTATTTCAGGATTAACATTTTCAATAATACCAGTATACCCAAAGTTATCAAAATCTTTCGGTCGTGCTTCAAGGAATTTTCCGTCTTTTCCTGAAATACCGATGGCTTTGGAACCATGGTTGTTCAGCAGAGAGACGATCTCTTTGTTAATTTCACCACTCAGTACCATCTCGGCGATACGCATCACCTCTTTCGTGGTCACCCTTTGTCCGTCCACAAACTTGGTATCGACCCCGAGGTCTGTCAAAAGGTCTGTAATACTCTTACCCCCGCCATGGACAATAATAGGTTTCATCCCCACAAGATGCAGCAGGACGATGTCCTGGGCGAACTGCTCTTTGAGCGCTTCGGAGGTTTGTGCCGAACCGCCATACTTAATGACTATTTTTTCATTGGAGAATTTTTTAATGAACGGTAACGCATCAAGGAGCGTTTTTACCACATCTATTTTTTCTTGCATCTTTTACACTTCCTTACTGTTGTACATGTGAACATATTTATCGATTGCAGCAAATATTTCATCTTTTATCTCTAATTTTAACTTCATTTTTGAGAGGGGTAACTTAAAGTCAGCCATTTTCACCCTGTCCTTCTCTGTGACCAGGAGTGTTTCTGCACCATAGGCCTGCATTTGCTGCTTTAAGACGGCTTCATCAAAGTAGGCATGGTCTTCCAGGTATATCTTTCCTACAACAGCATCCGGCAGGTATTTGTCCAGACGGTGGGGGTTGGAAATAGCAGTCACTAAAAGCATTTTCGCAGAGAGGTCTTCCAGCGTGACCTCTCTTTCAAAGTCAAGCCCTTCTTTGACCACAAGGTCAGCATCGACAGACATGAACCAAAATTCTCTAAATGCTCCCGCAGGAAAAGGGAAATAGTTTTTAATACGTGCCGGTTCAAGGAGTATTTCAAATTTTTCTATGTCTACGCGGTTAAATCCGTCATCGAGTATGATACATTCGGCACCACGTGCCTTTGCCTCCTCTATGGCTTTCACTCTGTCTTCAGAAACGACAACAGAAACATGGGGTAAAGAGCGTGCCATCAGCATGGCTTCGTCACCACTCTCTTTGACTGAAGTCAGGATTTTCCCTTTCTCACTGACCCAGATCAATCCTTTGCTCTTTCGGCCATACCCTCTTGAAATGATGGTCACATTTTCATAACGCTGAGCCAGGGCTATGACAAAAGGTGTCTTACCGCTTCCTCCCACGACAAGATTTCCTATGCTGACAATGGGTATATCAAAGGCTTTTTTCTCTGTAAAGACTCTTCTGACATACATGAAAAGCCCATAGACAAGTGAAAGCGGTGAGAGTAAAATAATAATGATATAGTGGTACCACTTGGGATCGAACATCATCTTTTCAATAAAATCATTCATAGCACTCCTTTGCACCCAGTTTTTTAATTTCAACACAGGTAAACCCTGCTTCTTTTCTTGCTTCTACGTTAATATGCGGTCTGTGTTTGGAAAGCAGATCATACCGCTCCAAAATTTCAAAATAGACAGACTCCTCTTCCCCCTCTTTGGGACAAAGGTACCTGAACCACTTGTCTCCCTTTTGCACATGGTCTATCTCCTCTTGATAAATCACATTTAATGCTTCTAAAAGTGTTTTGACATAAGGGTTCTTACGTTTATTTTCCAGTTTTTTCATAATCTGGGGACTGACATCCAGTCCGGATGCTTCATAATAACGGGGAATGATCGCCATACGGTCCAATATATTCCCTGCAGTATGCTCTGCTGCATCAAAAAGGCCGCAATGCACAGGAAAATCACCATAGGCATAGCCCAGGTCTATTAGGAGTGCATTGAGCATTTTAAAGTGCCGTATCTCATCGCTGGCCACTTCCAGCCAATCAATCTGATACGCTTTTGGCATATCGGGGAAACGGTACACTGCATCTAAAGCCAGGTCAATGGCAGAGTACTCTATATGTGCAATGGCATGCACCAGCGTTGCCAAGCCCTCTTTACTCGCAAAATCTTTACGTGCAGGCAATTCTCTTGGGTCTACAATGGTACAAAGAGAAGCATAGGAAGGGCTTTCGAAATATTTCGCTTCAAAACCAGCCTCAACATTCACCTCATTTTGGTTACAATACTCCAAACACTGAAGCGTCAAATCTTCTTTTAGAAGTATGTCATCACTGCGAATGGCTGCTTCCAATATTTCAAATAGTTTCAATAATTTCATAGGAGAATTATATCATGCAAATCAAAATACAACCTATGGGTGTTTACCAGACCAACTGCTACATTGTGACTGTTGACGGTAAAGACTTCATCATCGACCCGGGAGTCGATGCCACAAAATGGGTACTCGACAATGTCACAAACCCTGTCGCCATTTTAAACACCCACGGACACTTCGACCATGTCTGGTCCAATGCAGAAGTCAAAGAAGCCCTCAAAGTGCCTATCTACTGTCCACAAGGCGATGTCTTCATGCTCACCGATGACCCGCTTGGACAAGGCACACCCAAAAGCACACCGGACTACATTGTCAAAGGGGATGAAACACTGATGATTAAGGGTGTCAAGATACAATACCGACACTTCCCCGGACACACCCCGGGATGCTCCATCATCGAAATAGGAGACATCTGGCTCTCCGGAGACTTTCTCTTCCAACAAAGCATCGGACGCTGGGACTTCCCTGCTTCAAGCGGTGAAGACATGATAAAAAGTCTGGAAAAGGCATTGACGATCAAAGAAGATTTCACTATCTATCCGGGTCATGGTCTGAGTACGACATTAAAAGCTGAACAGCAGGTGATCCCGTATTGGATCCAGCAGGTAAAGAATACGTTGTAATAAGTTTTAACGGTGGATGCACGAATACCTCAAAATTTTAAACAAACGCTCTTCCCCATCAATCACACGCCAGTGTGCCCTGTCTCTGTAAACACCCTTGAAAGCGACAGCGATTTGAGAACAGAGACGACTTTTGTTTTACTTTTCTAGAAAAGTAAAGAGAGAAACAACGCCACGATGAAGATAAGAGGAAAGAGTGGAAAATGTGTCAAGTGAAAAATGTATCAAAAGGCAATTGGTGCTGTGAGGGCACAGCACCCTACAGAAGTATAAGTGTAACTCAATAAAAAATTGAGAAAGAAAAACTTAGTACGAGAATTTATACCCGCGTCTACGCACCGTATGGATCACCTGAAACCCAAGAATGCTCTTCAAACGTTTACGTATCTGATTGATCGCAACCTCAACCGTATTGTCAGATACATACTCCGGCTCTTCCCAAAGCGCATTAATAATTTCATCTTTTGAGAAGACACGCTGCTTACGAAGTGCAAGATAGGCCAAAATGTCAAATGTTTTACCATTCAAAGAGACGATCTTTTCATCATACTCTATTTTCTTGTTGGCAATATCGATCACCAACTTACCAATATCAACAGTCGTACCAAAAAGATGTCTCATGTTTGCAAGCACTCTTGCAGCAATAAGATCCGGATGCTCACAATGGTCACAAATGACATCATCGACACCCAGGTTAAAGAAAGACTCCTGCGCAGAGACATTCTCCGTCAAGATCATGATCTTTGTTTCACTCTTTTTCTTTTTCACTTCATTGACATAACGCTCAAGTGAGAACTTCACACCCTCGTCTACAATAATGACCAATTCATAATGTCTAAAATCTGTGAAGTTTGTGGCATCATACATATCTTTTGCATTGTCAACAATACAAATAAAATATCTGTCTAATTCTTTTTCGAGTTCTTTTACATATTCATCGCTGAACCCAACAGTTAATATTCTCATTCTTTTCCAATCGTGTACAAAAAGTAAACAAAAACTTAAAGTTTTTCTACTTTTCTCATTTAATAGCGTATTTATAGCAGAATCTTGCTTATTTAAAAATAAAAGTTACTTTTATAATTTTATGCTAAAGTATAACTTTTCATGATGCATTGAGGGCTTTGATGTACACCCGCTTAGGTGCAGGGTACCCTTCTACCGTCTTTTCCGGGTCATCCGGGTCAAGAAAATCTTCAAGACTCTGGGTATCTATCCACTCTGTTTTACGTTGTTCATTCACTTCTGTTTTCATTATTTCAAGGACTTCGACACTTTCAAACCCTGCTCTGTGACACCAATTGATCAGAGCCGGTACGGTAGGAACAAAGTAAATGTTGGGGATCTTTGAGTATCTGTCCCTTGGTGTGAGGCAGATCTCTTCCTCTCCGTCTATCATAAAAGTATCGAGTATGAGTTCCCCGCCTTTGTTTAAACCTTTAAAGAGAGACTTGAGCATGGCCACAGGGTCTGAACGGTGATAAAGCACACCTAAACAAAAAAGTGTGTCAAATTTATGTTCATAAAACGCTACATGTTCCACACCCAGAAGTTCATACACGATCTCAGACTTGACAAAATGGTTAATGAACTGAAACTGTGAGTAGTAGATGGCAGAAGGGTCAAAGCCTATGAGCTTTGCAGGTTCCTGCGACAACATACGAAAGAGGTAGTAGCCGTTGTTACATCCGATGTCTCCAACTACTTTATCTTTGAGGTCAAAATGAGGTTCGAGCAGATTATATTTGATCTGACTCTGCCACTCTGAGTCAATGAATAGTGAGTTGATCTGAAAAGGACCCTTGCGCCAGGGTTTCATGAGAAGTGCAGTCTCTTTGATCTGCCTTTCCTGGGCAGCGTCCAGATCGTCTATAGCAATCTCTACTTTGTCTCCAAGTATGACTTCTGTATGGCTGTAGTCAGGAAGTGCAGCAATGGCTTCCTGATAGGGGATGATGTTCTTCCAGGTCAGCCATTTCCTGCGTTCCTGGCGTAATGCCTGAAGATCCATCTCTTATTTAAGATACGCTCTCTTGATCGTCTGATCAAAAAGCGGCTTATTGCTTCCTCTTGAAACATCTACATTCTCAAGTTTACGAACAACATCCTGTCCTTTGATAACTTCACCAAAGATCGTATGTTTTCCGTTCAACCAGGGTGTCGGTGCCAAAGTAATGAAGAACTGACTCCCGTTTGTTTTAGGTCCGGAGTTTGCCATCGCAAGCAGGTAAGGCTTGTCAAAGACGACATTAGAGGCAAACTCGTCTTTAAACGGTTTACCCCAGATAGATTTACCGCCTGTTCCTGTACCACGCGGGTCTCCACCCTGGATCATAAAACCTTTTATGATACGGTGAAAGATCAAACCGTTGTAATAACCGTTCTTCACGTGTGTTGTAAAGTTTTTCACCGCAAGGGGTGCGACTTTCGGGTAAAGCTTAAGCTCTATCTTTCCCACATTGGTTTCCAGGACGACAATCGGTGCTTTCGCATCTGCTGCTGTCAGACTCAAACCGCTCAACAATAATAACCCTACAATAAACTTTTTGATCATTTTCTCTCCTTTATTTGTGTGCAATCGTTTCATTGGCACATCTGTCGATGTGTAAACCTCTCAGAATTTCCTCAAAAAAGGCACCGCTCTCTCTTTGTACTTCATCTGAAAATTCAATATAGATCGCCTGTTTGTCTTCTTTGTGGTTTTTTGAGTTATCAAAACATTCCGGCTTGAGTCCGGTCTTCTTTTTCACTTCCGTGACCACTTTTTCGATCTCTTCTCTGACACCGGGATTATTCACATAAACCAGGCTTAAACCGGCATAACACTCTTCCATTTTCACATTTGCAATAATTTCATCACATCTATCCATCACTCTATCCTTTATGGCTGATCACTATTATCTTGATACATATTATATGCAGATAATAATATTTGCGCGTATTATACCTCTTTTTCTATTTACTTTATGTTAGCCAAGTCATTTTGCAAAGGATGTTGCACGTATTTCACGTATGACATTCACTTTTATCTCACCCGGGTACTGTACTTTCTCCTGTATCTCTTTGGCGATCTCTTTGCTTAAGAGTACCGCTTCATTGTCACTCATCTTCTTGGCATTGGCAAACACACGTATTTCACGTCCTGCATTAATGGCATAGGCCTGCTGCACATGTTGTTTTGACGTTGCGATGGCTTCTATCTCTTTGACACGTTTGGTAAAGCTCTCAAGCACTTCCCGTCTGGCGCCCGGCCGTGCTGCAGAGAGTGAATCTGCTGCACAGACGGCAGCACTCTCGACAGAGTCGGGCTCTTCATGTCCATGGTGCGCATAAATAGCATTAATGACCGTAGGGTGTTCATTGTGTCTGCGGCAGATATCGGCTCCGATATCGACATGGGAACCACCCATATCCTGGGTTAAAGCCTTTCCAATGTCATGCAGAAGTCCGGCACGCAATGCCAGCTTCTCATCACCACCCATTTCGGCAGCCATGACTTTGGCCAGCTTGGCAACTTCTAGCGTATGTGCAAGAGCATTCTGTCCGTAAGAGGCACGGTACTTCAAACGTCCTATGAGTCTGACAAGTTCTTCATGCATAGGGAAAAGACCCAGGTCTATGAGTATATTCTCCCCCTCTTCATACGTCTTCTGTTCAAACTCTAACTCGACCTTTTCATGCACCTCTTCAATACGTCCCGGGTGAATACGGCCGTCTTCTACCAGTATCTCTATGACTCTGGTTGCAATGGCCCGTCTGTAAAGGTTAAAAGAACTTACCAGTATGACACCCGGTGTCTCATCTATCACAATATCGACCCCCAGAAGCATTTCAAGGGTTTTAATGTTACGCCCCTCTTTTCCAATGATGCGCCCTTTGTGCTCGTCACTCGGCAGGGTGATCAGGTTAATGAGTCTCTCTCCGGCAAAATCACCGGCATAGCGGGTGGTTGCCTGTGCCAAGATATAGTTGGCTTTCTTCTCACCCTCCTCTTTTGCCTGCTGCTCATACTTACGCACAATTGAGGCAACTTCTGCCCGGCTCTGCGCTTCAACCTTTTCCAGAATGTAATTTTTCGCCTCTTCTTCGGTAAGAGAAGCAACACTCTGCATGGCTTCGATACTTTGGGCTATGGCTTCTTTCTGCTGCGTTTCCAGACGTGCCAGATAGGCATTTTCATCCTGCAGTTTCTTCTCCAGGGCACGATGCTGCTCTTCCTGCTTCATCAACTCTTTGCTCTGCAGGATCACTTTTCTGTTACGCTCTTCTACTTCAGCAACACGTTTTTGGAATTCACTCTCCTGTTCAAGCGCTTTTGCTTTCACTTTGACCTGTGCATCCTGAAGCAAGTGTTCCGCCTCGTTGGCAATGGCTTTCGCTTTGGCCCTGGCTTCAAGTTCCAAATGCGAAAACATCTTTTGACTGCTGTTTTTAAGCCAGAGGTATCCTATACCGGTTCCCACAGCTGTGCCGGCGAGTCCGGCTCCTATTATTTCTAACATTTTTTTCCTTTTCATTTACGAAAAGATAAAAATATACTTCTTTTTATGGCACGATGACCATATCTGCTTTTATATCATAATGGTCTGTAATTTTCTTTTTACTGTAACACAGTTCCCGTGCCACAAACACGGTTTTTTTTATATTTTTAATCTCTTTTTCAAAAAATCTATCGTACATACCTTTTCCGAATCCTACACGTCTCTGTGTCGCATCCATGCCCACTATCGGTACAATAGCTATATCTATCTGTTTAATTCTATACTGTTTCGAACTTTTTGGTTCTTTAATGCCGAAACGTTTGGTTTCCAGCGGGTATCTATATTTTACCAATCTAAAACTTTTACCTTCCATAAACGGCACATAGAGCAGCCGTTTTTCCCTGCGCAGACGCTTTATGAGCGGATTCAGGTTCACTTCCATACCCAGAGGAATATAGAGCATGATATTTTTTGCCTTCAGGGCAAGGATCTCACGGTACAAAAGTGCCAAAACTGTTTTGTCTCTTCTGTAGGCTCCCTGCCTGCTGATGCGCTTTAATCTCTCTAGACAATGTTTACGAAACCGGGTTTTAGAGTTCTCTTCTTGCATAACTTCCATTTAGTGCTATTTTGGTATAATCATCGCCAATTATATCGTAAGCCCTTAAGGAAAACCGTGAAAACTCTCAAACTTTTGCTACTTGCTGCTGTTTTGTTCTCTTTAACCGCCTGTGGTGAGAAAAAAACAGAAGCAGCCAAAGAGACATCAAAGCCGGCAATACCGGTAAAAGAGAGCAATGTCACGCTGTCTGCAAAAAAAGACAGCAATCTCTCTAAAACAGTGAAGATCCATACCTTTACACTCTCGGATATCAATGACAACAACCGTACCATTGCTATTGTCAATAAACACATAGAGATAGAAGGTGTCAGTGAAAAGATCATCGTTCTGAACTTCTTTGCAAGCTGGTGTCCGCCATGTAAAGGGCAACTCCCCTACCTTGAGGATCTGCAGAAGAAATATAGAGGTAAACTGTTCATCGCCGGCCTTTTGCTCAATGACAGTTCTAAAAAAGAAATCTTGCAAAAATTTCTTACTGACCATGCTGTCAACTATTATGTCTCCGCTGCGAAACAGAATAATGACATCATGGCACTGGTAAAAAAAAGGCTGCAGCTGGAAGAAGGTTTTCCTCTGCCGCTCACGATGCTTTTCAAGGACGGACACTACTATTCACACTATATAGGTGCTGTGCCTGTTGAAATGCTGGAACACGATATAAAAAATGCCATGGGTAAGGAATAACACATATGTTCAATCTGTTTAAAAAAGTTTTAGGTAAGACCAATAAGGCCATTAAAGAGGTGGTGGAGACCAAACGTAAAAGTATCACAAAAGATGAATTTGAAGATATTCTTCTGGAAGCCGATGTCAATTATGAACTGGTAGAGAGACTGCTCGAAGGTCTGCCTGAGGAGATCAACCGTATTCAGGCATTTAACTCCATGATCTCCGTCTTTCAATATAACGCAGACTGGAAAGAGAGTGAAACCAAACCTTTTGTTGAAATGATCATCGGAGTGAACGGTGCGGGAAAAACCACCACCATTTCCAAACTGGCTTACCGCTATCAGCAGGAGGGTAAGCAGGTCATTTTAGGTGCAGGAGACACTTTCCGTGCAGCGGCCATTGAACAACTCACACGCTGGGCAGACAAGCTCAATATTCCTATTGTCGCTACCCAGCAGGGGCATGATCCTTCGGCCGTTGTCTATGACACCATTGAGTCTGCCAAAGCCAAAGGTCTGGACAATGTCATCATCGACACGGCGGGAAGACTGCACACGCAGACCAACCTGAGTGAAGAGCTTAAAAAGATGATACGTGTGGCAAACAAAGCACTGGAAACCGCACCCAACAGAAAAATGCTCATTCTTGACGGTACACAGGGCTCTTCTTCCATCAATCAGGCAAAAGCCTTTGATGACATGATCGGCATTGACGGTATTATCATTACCAAGCTCGACGGGACTGCCAAGGGTGGTTCTGTTTTGAGTATTGCCGATGAATTGCAAATGCCTATCTTCTACATTGGTACGGGGGAGCAGCCTGCCGACCTTATACGCTTTAAAGCCAATGACTATATCAATACCATTTTAGATGAAATCTTCGTCAAATAACCTCTCTTCTTTGTAAAATATGTCAATTTGACATATTTTACCGCTTCTCTTTCAAAATAGTCTATACTTTTTTTATTAAACCCTAAAGTAGTAATTATGGCAAAGAAAAAAACCCTGTTTGAGTGTCAGGCCTGTGGATTCCAGTCTCCAAGATGGATGGGAAAATGTACCTCCTGTAATGAATGGGAGACCATGGTCGAACTCACGACAGACCAGATCAAGTTTCTGAAAGAGACAGCTTCCTCCTCTTCCTCGGCTGCTGCCTTGCGAAAGGCCATGCCTATCACCGAAGTCTCGGAAGACAACATTACCCGTTTTCCTTCAGGCAGTAAAGAGCTTGACCTTGTCTTAGGAGGGGGTGTCGTACCCGGCTCTCTCACACTCATAGGAGGAAGTCCCGGTATCGGTAAGTCTACCCTGCTTCTCAAAATTGCCGGTAACCTTGCAAAACAGAGGAAAAAAGTACTCTATGTCTCAGGAGAAGAGTCTGCCGGGCAGATCAAACTGCGTGCCAACAGACTCGATGCCAACCATGAGAACCTCTACCTGCTTTCAGAGATCAATCTGAGCTCTGTCATCACTGAGATCGCCAATGAGCCTTATGAATTCATTGTCATCGACTCCATACAGACACTCTACTCGGAAGAGACACCTTCTGCTCCGGGTTCCGTCACACAGGTACGTACCATTACCTTTGAACTGATGCGTATTGCCAAGAGTCAACATATCCCCATTTTTATCATTGGGCATATTACCAAAGACGGATCTATTGCAGGGCCTAGGGTACTGGAACATATGGTAGATACCGTGCTGTACTTTGAAGGAGACACGAACTCGGAACTCAGACTGCTTCGCGGTTTTAAAAACCGTTTTGGCTCCACCAATGAAGTGGGTATTTTTGAAATGAACAAAGAGGGCTTGAACGATGCCAAGAGCATGGCAGGAAAGTTCTTCAATAAAGAGAAACTGCAATCCGGTTCTGCCCTCACCGTCATTATGGAGGGAAGCCGCCCCATTATTGTTGAAGTACAGGCACTTGTCTCTGAAGCCTACGGACATGCCAAACGTTCATCCACCGGTTTTGACAATAACAGACTGGGGATGCTTCTGGCACTTCTGGAAAAGAAACTCGATCTTCCTTTGGGAACGTACGATGTCTTCATTAACATTTCAGGCGGCATCAAAGTCTCTGAACCTTCTGCCGATCTTGCCATCATTGCTGCTATTTTAAGCTCTTACAGAGACAGAGAACTCAGCGCTGAAACACTCTTTCTCGGGGAAGTCTCTCTCACAGGAGAGATACGTGAAGTCTCCGGACTCACACAGCGACTCAAAGAGATAGAGACACAGGGCTTTACCAAAGCCGTCATACCGAATAAACCCATCGAAAAAAGCAATATCAAATGTTTTGTGGCCGATGAAGTCTCCAAAGTGGTCGAGTGGATGTAATACTTTTGCTATAATACGGCATGAAAATAGGAACAGATATTATACAAATTAGCAGAGTAGATGCTTCGTTAGAGAGATTTGGCGATACCTTTAAATCAAAATTTCTGAATGAGAGTGAAATTACCCTGGCAAAAAAAACAGAATCCATTGCAGGGTTCTGGGCAGCCAAAGAAGCCATAGCCAAGGCACTTGGCTGCGGTATTGGGGCAGAACTCTCTTTTCACGATATACACATTTCAAAAAATGAAAAAGGTGCCCCCTCTTTTACACTCAGCAGCAAAGCACAAAGGCTTCATTCTATCAACGCTTCCTCACTTTCCATCAGCCATGATGGAGGTTTTGCCATCGCTGTGGTCGCCATTACCTGAACCCTTAATTTTTTCTCTGTATAATAATAGAACCCTCTGATTAACCTAGACATTCACAAAGGGTTCAATATATCATTATAGACAACGGAGAAATAGATGAACTATACAAGATCAAGCATCGTACTACTGGGAGCGGCACTTCTTTTTTCTGCCTGTACAGAAACGGCACAACCTCAACCCAAAGCGGTTAAAGTCGTAAAGAAACCAAAACCGGCTTACAGCAATGGCCCTAAAGCACCCAAGAAAAACATTGAACTCAAAGAAGTAGAAGATGAAAACTTCTCTTCAGAATATATGTACCCGGAGACAGGAAAGAAAAGTGCTGCAAAAAAAGAAGTGATCGTCGCAGAAACTGCACCTGAAAGTGCTATGACGACGGAAGCCTGTATCAGCATGATCGGGCAGGAGAAGTTTGACAAATACAGTCAAATGTATGGGGGAAGTGCTGCTGCCCTTAAAAAATGTAAAATGCTCAAGGCACTTTAAAAAAACCTAGCGTTTTTTAAAGTGGACCATTTTAAATTTATCGCCCATGATCGTCGGGGCAATAAGTGTTTTGATCTTATCGGCTTCACGCAGGTACTTTTCCTGTGTGGTCTGTCTGGCAAACATTTCCAAAATATCAATGAGCCCAAAACGTATGAGTGCTCTCGCCTGTGTTTCATAGGCTTCTTCCTCAAAACCGGCAGCCACAAATGCTTCAGAGACATGTCCAAAATTCACATCATAGGTAATGTCATCTTTTTGAAATGATTCAGCCAATACCAAATCTTCATCAAAAAGAGGAAAGGTTTCATGCTTTCTATAAACACGGATGGAGAAGTCATTACGCACATACTTTTCACCATAGTCAAAAGAGACAAAGTCACATTTTGAAATACCCTTTGCCATATCCTCGGCAAATGTTTCATAGCCTACAGCCACTTCTCCCTGTTTCAGACGGTGCGTTTCTGCCCAGCTGAGCAGCTCCTGAGGTGCCTCATTCCAGACAATTTTCTCTGCTTCGACCACAGCCAGCTTTTCATCTTTCAGAAGTTCACAGGGGAAGGCATCGAAGATTTCATTGGCCACGACAAAGGCATAGTCAACTTTCACTTCAGAAATATCGCTAAAGTGTGTGATCTGTACGTCATCACCAAAACGCTCTTTGATGTAAGCCAACTGCTTTTCACGTACTGCCGCCTGACGTTCAACAATACCAAAATTCAGGGTTTGAATGAGTGTAGGGTCACAAGTGAAAAGCCATTGTATCATGTCACAAAGCAGGTAACCCTGATGGGCACCTACTTCAATGAGCCAGCCGTTCCTGTCGGCTTTTCCCTCCTGAATACGTTTAAAAAAATGGTTGGCAATACTGGCACCGAAAAATGAACTGGTACTGACCGCTGTGTAGAAGTCCCCCTCTTTACCAATGGCTTTAAAATGTTTATAATACCCCTCTTCTCCGTAGAGCCATTCATTCATATAGTCACTAAAGTACATTTTCGACCCTGATGTAAAGTTGTAAAAGTTTCAACTGCTTGTCAATACTGTATATTTTCTGGTCCAGCTTTCTAATTTGCAGAGAGTTCGACATAATCTCTGCATCGAGAGAGGTTTTTTCACCTGCTCGCACAAGGTCTTTGGTTAAACGCAACAAGTTTTTGTAAACCTTTTCATCTTTATGTGCCAAAGAGATCTTTTTATCGAGAATGCTTAATGAGTTATCTATCCACTGGTACTCTTCTCTTACGGTATCTTTTCGATCAAGCACCTGTGTGGCGGCTCTGAGCTTTTCAACTTTAGCTGCTTCAATGTCATCAAAAGAGTTAATATCCAAAGGCATAGAGACAGAAAATCCGTAGTTGTAGTAACGCTCATTTAAGCCGTTAGAGGGGAAAAGCGGATTCAGGTCACCATCTGTGTATTGTCCCTGAACGGAAAGTGTCGGCAGATATTTGGCTGTGGTGACTTTGGCATTGTAAGAAGACTCTTCTGCCCGTAAGATATCTTTTTTCAGTTCAAGATTCTGTTGGGTATAACTCTTTTTACTCATCATCTTCAGTTTTGGAAGTCGTAACTTGTCCGGTTTTTTACTGCTTAAAAGTGCGAAACGCTGTTTGAGTTCCAGGTAATTGAGTTCCAGTTCCAAGAGGGTTGCTTCATCCTGACTCTTTTTCAAAATTGCCTGATCTAAAAAACTGCTGTCCAGAATACCTGCATCGTAAGAGTCTTTTTTCTGTCGTATGTCTATTCTGTCATTTTTGACCAGATAACGCATTTTTTGCTGTTCAAGCCTGTTTTTTTTCAGGTTAAATAAAATAGAGACAGCATCCCCGATCATTTGACGTTTTCTCAGTGTGATCTCTGCCTTGTTCGCATCTCTCAACGCACCGGAATACTTGATCGCATAGTAGATACCGCCTGAACGGAATATCGGCTGATCAATATAGACAGACAATGATGATGTGTCAATGGTCCCTGTTTTAAAACGTGTCGTATAGTCTTTCCCGTAACGCACAGTCACAGGGTTGATCCAGCTTTTGGAAAGCATGTCACTCTGCAGTTCATTACTTTTAAAATCATAATCAAAGAGTAACTCTTTGTTTTCAGAAAGAATGGTACTCAGTTCATCGGCACAAAGTACCGTGGAAAGACCCAGACTACAAAGAAGCAATAGCTTTTTCAAAACGACTAAACCCTTCATCAATTTCATCTTTGCTAATGGTAATACTTGGGAGGAAACGTACGGTGTTACGCCCTGCCTTAAGGACAATCAGTCCTTCCTGAAGTGCATTTTTGATGATGCTTCCCTGTACTTCCGCACTCTTGGCACGCAAGCCTCTCATGAGTCCCAGACCTACCTCTTTTTCAAAAAGATTTTCATACTTATGTGAAACTTCCTGCAATTTTTCAGAGAAATAGAGCAGTGTTTCCGCCATGGTGCCATTATCGTACATCGGAGCAAGCACATCCAGTACAGCCAGGCCTGCTGCTGTACTCAGGTAGTTCCCCCCAAATGTACTGCCGTGGTCTCCGGCAGACAAGACTTCTTTATGTCTGGTCATGACCGCTCCTATCGGCACACCACCGCCAAGCCCCTTGGCAAGCGTAATGATGTCCGGTTCAATTTCATAAAGGTTTGAAGCCAAAAACTCACCTGTTCTGTAGACACCTGTCTGTACTTCATCGACAATAAGTAAGATACCCTCTTTTTTCAAGTGTGTGGCCAGGTTCTGTATCTCCTCTTTTTCAAAAGGCTGTACACCACCCTCACCCTGCACCAACTCTATGAGTACGGCAACCGTTTCATCATCAATCGCAGTATAGACATCTGCTATACACTTTTCATAAGAGAAACCATCAGGGTAAGGTGAAAAGTTTTCTGTGTGAAAACTCTCCTGCCCTGTGGCTTTGACCGTGGTAATGGTACGTCCGTGAAAAGAGTGCTCAAGTGTGATGACTTTAAATTTTTTCTTTTCAAACTGTGTCTCACCATATTTACGCGCGATCTTAATGGCACCTTCATTCGCTTCCGCACCGGAGTTCGCAAAGAAAATACCCATGTCATACCCGGAAAGTTCTACAATTCTCTGTGCCAGTTTTGCCTGTGGTTCAATCACCTGTAAATTTGAAATATGGATGATCTTCTTTGCCTGTTCACAAATTGCCGTCGCCAGTTTTTCATTTCCGTGCCCGACAGAGTTGACCCCTATCCCCGAAGCAAAGTCAATATAGTCACGTCCGTTCTCATCGAAAAGGGTTGAGCCTTTTCCTTTAACAAAGTTCGTATAGTCACGTGCATAGGTTTGAAGTACATATTTTTTATCTTGTTGTTCTAATGTCATATTTTGTATCCCCATATTTTATTCATACTATTGAACCCATTGTGAATGTCTAGGTTAATCAGAGGGTTCAATTATAGCAAAATGTTTTGAAAGCTTATTTTATATAAGCCCTATCAGAGAGAAGAGCACCAATATCAGAGCGATGGGTGCAATGTATTTTACAATACTGTACCAGAGGGAGAAAAAATGCCCCAATTGCTTCTGCAGGACTGCCACTACCCTTTTTTTCTCGACAAACCACCCTAAAAAAACAGTCGTCATCAAGGCACCGAACGGAAGCAGTACATTAGAGAGAACATAGTCAAGTTTGTCCAATAAAGTGCCACCGTCACCCAGGTAACCGCCAAAAGAGAGTACCACCGATATGGAGAGTATGGCTGTGGGTACAGAGAGTATCACGGCTGCTTTGGCACGGGTAACATTGAAACGGATATGTATCGTTTTCAGCATCGGTTCTATCATAGAAACGGAAGAGGTGATCCCTGCGAAAAGCAAAGAGGTGAAAAATGCCACCCCCAATATCTCTCCCCAGACACCCAGTTTAGAGAAGACCGTACTCAAGGTAATGAATACAAGGCCGAAACCTGCAGAGGGGTCGCCATTGTAGGTAAAAAGGAACGAGAAGATCATCAGACCCGACACAATGGCAATACTGGTATCAAGCAGCACAATGTAAACAATACTGCGTACAAAGTTCACATCTTCCGGCAGCGAAGCACTGTACGCCAGGACAATACCCGTACCAAGGGAAAGAGTAAAGAAACTCATGCCAATGGCCGAGATCAGTACATGAAGCGTGATCTTTGAAAAGTCGATATGGAACATGAAGACCACCGCCTCATAAAAGCCGTCCAGGGTCAGTGAATAGAGAAGCATACCTGTAAAGATGATGAGTATCACCGGCATAAGGATCAGGTTTAATTTTTCAATACCATTCACAACCCCCTTCGCAACCACATAAAAAGAAGCTGCAAATATAAGTCCACCGGAGACAAAGGTAGCAAGCATATCTCCCCGTACATTTGTAAATATTTGATCGGCATCTGCTGCTGTATGGGGGAGTCCTCCACTTGCACTCAGCCAGATATAGGCAACGATCCACGCCAAAAGGATGACATAGTAAGAGAAGATGATATTGGAGAAAGAAGAGATACCCCACCCTATGTTCTTCCATAGGGTATTGTTGTGCGTTGCAAGTTTTTCAAAAGTACTTGCCGGGGCAGCCTTACCCTGATGTCCCAGAAACATTTCTGTGAGCATCAGGGATGCTCCCATGAAAAGAATAGAGATCATATAAATAAGGAAAAAAGCGCCACCACCGCTTTCACCCATGACAAACGGGAAACGTATCACATTTCCCAAACCGACAGCAGAACCGGCCGTAGCAAGGATAAATCCGATCTTACTGAAGGTATTTTTCTGTTTCATATACGGTGTACTGTTACTTTGACTTCCTGATAACAGGCATTGTCACCCTCTTCACTCACAATGGACGGTGTCAAATAATTCACACCCAGGGTATTGTTGGTGATGACCACACAGTTGTGACGCAGATCGTCATTGAGATGTACGACAAATTCATACTCGCCGTGTTCAGAACTGACCCGTACCATTTTACCCTCTTCAAAACCTGTATCGGAGTGCATTTGTACTCTGTTGTCTCTAAAAAACTGTGTATTGAGTGACTTGGCAGACTTGGGAGAGAGCAACCAGAAACGTTCATCTTCCGTTTTATTCTTTTTACTGGTACGGACTTTGGTGAAACGTTTGGTGTTAATGAAGTCATCGTCATAATCTTCAATGAATTCAAACTCATCATCACCCTCTTCACCAAAACCCTCTTCATAAGGAATGGACTCATGTGCTGGAGAGCAGTACTGTCCCTCTTTTTGTGAGCATTGAGACAACCATTTGTCAATATAGTTCTGTTCCGCTTCCAATCCCTCAAAACCAAAGTGTTCAAAGAGTTTTTGCGTAAAGTCATATTCTGAAATACCAATGTCAGAATCAAACACTTTATGCATCTTTTCAATATACTGATGCCCGTAACTCAAACGCAGGTCCTCTTTTTCAAAGAAGTTCTTAGCAGGAATAATGATCTTTGCTTTTTTGGAAGTTTCATTTTCATAGAGTCCGAAGTAGATCAGATTCTCCACTTCATCAAGCTCTCTGTTGACACGGTTGGAGTCAGGCATGGACGCAGCAGGGTTTCCACCCTGAACCAGTACTGTATCAAATTCGGAAAAATTCGTTGTCACTTTTGAAACTGTTTTGCACTTGACCTCAAAAGGATCTTCAAAACCCAGCTTGGAACTGGAAAGGTAGTGTACACCGCAGCCCTCTTTCCCAAAAAGCCCCAGTGTGGCAGCCAGAGAGTCAATGGCATGCAGCGTGGCATGGCCTGTGGAGTACTTCTGGACACCGGCACCCACAAGGAAGACCACCTTTTTGTCGCGCATATAATTTAACACATGTCCCATCTGCCCCAGGTCAGTTCCACAATACTCCAAAATAGGTTTAATGCGGTGCTCACGCGTAAAGTCATAATAATCTTCATGCTCCGGAGCGAACGCTTCGAGCCACTCATCATTTTGCCCATCTTCCATAAAAACAAAACGTGAGAGCATAATAGCAATGTAATAATCTGTACGCGGTTGAATTTGTAAATGATAATCTGCTTTTTTAGCAATGGCTGTTTTAACTGGGTCGATCACAACAATATTTTTGCCCTCTAAAAAAGGCATCATATGTGCATTGGTCACGGTGACATTCCGTCCCCAGATCACCACAGTTTCTGCCTCTTTTATCTGCTCCAGAGGTAAAGAGCGGTTAAGGCCTCTTCCCATGGCAATACCGGCATCACCCGCAGCATCACAAAGTGAACCGTGGGTCAACTTGCCGTCTATCTTCTCCATAAAGAGATTAGTGACCTCCTGCATGACAGCAAAATTACCGGAGCCTCTCCAAAGTAAAGATGTCTTCTCTTTAAAGGCTTCAGCCACAGCAGACATTGCTTCATCCATACTGACTTCAACACCATCAACACGGGGCTTTTCTATACGTTCACTCTCAGGCATCTGCTTGTTGAGCAGGGCACAGAGTGCACCATTACCGGCAGGGTGCTCACTGTCACCTTTGAGTTTGTTTTCACCCTCTTCTACGATGATCTTACAGGCATCATAACAGTCCAGTCCACATGCTGTATTCATTATTTCACTTCCACTTTGAGTAATTTTGAAAAGGCATTTTCGGGTGCGGGAATATAAATTTCCGCTCTATAGGATGAGATGAACTTCTCATCTGCCACACGCCATACTTTATTGACCTTGTAGTCCGTTCGTTTACCGTCAATAAAGACTGCCTTTTTCTCTACACCGCTTAACTCTTCAGGCTCAAGGTAGAGTACGAGCTTGGCTCTGCTCGCATCCTGTATTTCAGCCAATGCCGCACCCGGAGCCACATAATCCCCTACTCTGACCATCAGCTTATAGAGGTATTTATTTTCAAGTATGATTGATTTTTTTACCAGCGTATCTTCAAGCTGTGTGGCTTTGTATTTCATGTCGAGTATCTGTTTTTGCAAGGAGACGATCTTCTCTTTGGTTGTCAGGTACTGTGTTTTTGCAGAAGTAAAACTATTGTAAGCATTGTCTTTTTGTGTTTTGGAAGCAGTCGCAAGTTTGGAGATACGTTTATAATATCCCTCCTGTCTTTTCACCGTACCCGACAAAGAAGAAGCGATCTCCTGGTTGATCCCCAGCATTTGATCCAGGAGTTTGATACTCTCTTTGGTATCTTCAAGATTACTTTTGTCCAGGACATCATCAATGTGGATCACTCTCCCGGAAGTGACCATCGTCCCCTCGGCATCAAGGTCAACATCCACCACCAGTCCGCTGACTGCAGACTTTAGAACCACAGAGTCATAAGGCTGCACTTTCGCATAATGCACTTTCGCAAAGATCAATACAGGTGTCAAAAGGAGTAAAAACAGTTTCATAGTCATTCTTTTTTCATTGATTATAGCTAAATGCTGATAAAAGCATATTTGCTAAATCCCGGCAGCAAAAAGATCTGGTGCTGTCTGATGGTTATTTGAGCATACTTTTTTTAAGATAATCAATATTTTTTTGTGTTTTCTTCGTAGAAGCATGCTCTGTACCCAGTGCTTTTTCCTGTATTTTCAAGGTTCTTTCCAACTGTTGCAGTGCCTCTTTTTTCTTACCCTGCTTAAAATAGACCAGACCGATACTGTTACAGACAGCACCCGTTGCAAGGTCATTTTCACCTAAGGCTTCTTCCCGTATTTTTAACGCTTTTTCATAATTTTCAAGTGCTTCGGGGTATTTTTTCATCTGTCGATAGACAGAGCCTATGTTATGATAAGTGGTTGCCATAGCAGGATGGTTCCTGCCTAAGACTTTTTGTTGCATGGTCAAAGCAATATTGTAATTTTCCAGTGCCTTGCCATACTTCTTCTGTTTGAGGTAGACAGAGGCAATATTGTTATAGGTCTTGGCAGTGGCAGGGGCTTTTCGGGGTAACGTTTTCTTTTGTATCTTCAGAAGTTTCCCGTCATACTCCAGTGCTTTGTCATACGCTCCGATCTTTTCAGAATAAAACCCCAGCTGACCGTAAGAGATGGCCGCTTCTTTGGAATTGTCACCGTAACAGTTAATATCTTCATGCAACTGCAGCAGTGTATAGCGTATCGCACTCTTATAATCACCGCTCTCTTTCGCTTTTTCGGCAAGATCAAAATTTTCATTATGGGCTGAGACTTGTATCATTCCCAATAAAACGGTACTCAGTAATAGTTTCTTCATTTACTTTCCTTGAACCTGTTCGGGTATTTATCCGCCATAGATTTCAGGAGAATAGGTATAACCTGAATTCACAACATTTTTACCTGAACCGATCACTTCAGGTTTCTCTTTGATCAAACGATACTGCACACAACTTGCTTCATACCCCTTCTTACAGGCATGAGCGAAGTATTTTTTGGCTTTTTTAATATTTCTTTCGACACCATTGGCCCCACGCTTATACATCAAACCCATATAGTGACAGCCTTTAAGGTTAAACTCTCTGCACGCTTTGATGAATAGTTTTCTGGCCAGGGGGTGATTCTCTTTTACACCATCAGCAGTAAGGTAGAGAATACCCAATTTGGTACATTCACTCATATTGCCCTTGTTACATGCTTTTTGGGATGCCACGATGCTGCTGTCGACTGCATTTGCAGTGACAGAGATGCTTAACAGCAATAGAATCGTTATGATCATTTTGTTCATCTTTGCTCCTTTACAATTTTGAAATGCACATTCTATCAGTGCCGTATACTAACAAATTTGACTTAAAATTTCTTCTGACCCAAAGAGAGAAAAAAAGTCTTTTCTTTATGAAAAGCATCGTAGTCGAAGACCGTGAACGGATACTCTTTTCCATCAACCTCAACGCTAATATACAGTTCATAATACTCTCCTCTGAAGATGCTCTGCTCTACGCTTACAGGATACATACCTGACTCTTTATGCAGCGTGATCTGACTGAGCCGGTAACACTTCTCTTCAATGAAATTGGCCACACCGAAAAAAGATGCCAGTGAATGTGACTTGGGATGATAATAGATGTTTTGCGGCGTATCGTACTGGATGATCTCGGCATTTTCCAAAAAGGCAATCCTGTCGGAAATGGCCATTGCCTCTTTGGGGTCATGTGTGACGAATATCGCCGTTTTGCCACTCTTTTTTATGAGTGCCAGGAGCTCTTTTTCTATCTCTTGTTTCAGAAGTGTATCGACACTTGAAAAGGGTTCATCGAGTAAAAGAATGTCCGGGTCGGTGGCCAGTACCCGGGCAATGCTCACACGCTGCTGCTCTCCGCCGCTCAGTTCATGGGGATACTTCTTTTCATAACCCTCGAGTTCGATCATCTCCAGAAGTTCTTTAACGATGGTCTTTCTCTTTTTTCTCTCTTTTACCCCGAAGAGCAGGTTCTTCTCCACATTCAGGTGGGGAAAAAGGGCATAGTTCTGAAAGACAAAACCGATCTTTCGCTCCTGCGGTGCCATATTTTTCTTTTTATCGAAGATGATCTGCCCGTTGATCTGCAGCGAGCCGCTGTCCGCTTTTTCAAAACCGGCAATGACATTGAGGAGCGTCGATTTTCCGCTGCCGCTTTTTCCCAGTATTGAAATGATCTCTCCCTGCTTTACATCCAGGTCGATCTCTTTTAAGACAGGTTTGTCAAAACGTTTGTTCAGTTGTTTTAATTCTAAGATCATCTCAGCCTCTTCAATAGTAAAATAGATAGGGGGATCAGTGAGACCAGCACAATACAGAGTGCATAGATGGAGGTCTCCTGTAACATTTGTGCATTAGCCAGGGTGTAGGTTTTGGTTGCCAGGGTTTCGTAATTGAACGGGCGCAGTACCAGTGTCAAAGGCAGCTCCTTGATGGTTGAGATGAAGACCAGTATAAAGCCGAAGAGCAGTGTATTCTTCATCAGAGGGAGTTCCACCTTCAGCATGGTCTTGAAATAGTTGTATCCCAGTGAGCGTGACGTTTTATTCAGATTGATGCTGATACGTGCAAAGGTCGCATCGACACTCTGTATACCAATGGCGGTAAAACGGACGATATAGCCAAAGATGAGCGTAAAGAGTGAACCGCTCAGTAGCAGACCGGTGGTCACGTAGTGCTCTATCAGCCATCTGTCCGTATCGGCAAAATACATGATGATACCGATGGCGATCACCGCTCCGGGAAGCGTAAAACCAAGAGAGATGAGCCTGGAGAGGGTCTGGTTGGCGGTCACGGGAAAAATGCGGCTTGTGTAGCCGATGAAAAATGCCAGGGTCATAATGACAGAGGCACTTAACGCGGAGGTGACAAAACTGTTCGTCAGTGCAGTGATGAACTTGGCATCGAGGAGATGTGCCGCATACTCATAGGAGTAAACGCCGATCCAGAGTATGGGAATGATAAAACCGAAGATCACAGGCAGGGAGAGCAGGAAGTAGGTCAGGTAGAGTTTGTACCCTCTCAAGCGCTCTTTCTGCACCTTTTTACTGCTCTCTTCAATGCTATAGCTGGCTTTCCCACGGCTGAGCTTTTCAATGCTTAATACAACCAGCACCATAACCATGGCAATGACGGCAAGGTAGGCTGCAGACCTGGAGTCATGCAGTCCGAACCAGGTATTGAAGATCACCGGTGTGAGGGTCTTGATGTTGTAATACTCGGTCACGCCGTATTCGCTGATACTCTCCATCATCACCAGCGCAAGCGCACCGATGATAGCGGGACGGGAGAGAGGAAGAATGATCTTGAAAAAGACTCTTTTGTGTGAGCTTCCCAAAGAGAGTGCCGGATTGAGCAAGGCACTTTTGCTCTTTTCGAAGGAGGCTTTGACAATGAGATAGACGTAAGGGTAAAGCGCCAGACTCATCACGATGATCACCGAATAGATATTGAGAACGTTAAAATACTCTTTGATGCCAAGCGAGCGCAGAAAAAGATGGAAATGGTTGAAGTAGCCGAAGATATCGGAGTAAATGTAGCCCATGATATAGGTCGGGATGGTAAAGGGCAGTGCCAGTGCAAAGACAAAAAAGCCTGCAAACCTGAAATCATAAAAGGTAGTGATATAGGCAGCCCCTACACCGAGTATCAGCGTGACGACAGCAACGGAGATGACCACGGTCAGTGTATCGGTCACATACCCTGTCAGTACCGTCTCTTTGAGGTGTATCAATGTTTGCGAATCACTTCCCATGGCATGGTTGACCACCAGAATGATAGGCATTAAAATGATAAAAGTGATAATGTATGAAACAATGGACCAGCGGTTCAGCATTTTAGAGCCATCCTACTTCGTTAAATATCTGAACCGCTTCGGCATTGTACTTACCCAGCAGGGAGAGATCGATTTGATCTTCCTTGAACGCACCCCAGGTCTGCAGGAGTTTTGAGGGGGCCACATTTTTATTGGCCGGATACTCATAATTGACCGAGGTGAAGACCTTTTGCGCCTCTTCCGAACATAAAAATTCTATAAATTTAATGGCATTTTCTTTGTGTTTGGCATATTTGGTCACGCCTATGCCAGAAACATTGATGTGTGCACCTCTCTCATTTTCATCCTGGTTCGGGAAAAAGATGCCTATCATCTCTGCGACTGCTTTGTCACTGAAGTTTTTGGAGTGCATCAACTGACCCACATAATAGGTGTTGACGATCGCCACTTTAGCCATACCTGCAGCCAAGGCTCTCATCTGGTCACGGTCGCTGCCTGTCGGTTTTCGGGCAAAATTGTCTTTGATACCCTGTGCCCAGGCTTTCGCCGCTTCTCTACCTTTGTGGGCAATGAAAGAAGCCAGCAGGGACTGGTTATAGATGTTGGCAGAGGTCTGTGTCAAAATGGCACCTCTGTACTTTTTGTCGGTCAGTGCTTCATAGGTTGACAGTGTTTTGGGGTCTACCGTGTCAAGGTTGTAGACAAGTACTCTGGCACGCTTGGTCACACCGAACCAGTACCCCTCCTTGTCTCTCAGGTGCGCAGGGATGACCGATTCGAGGAATTTGGAGTGAATAGGCTGAAAGAGACCTTTCTGTTTCGCATAATAGAGTCTGCCCGCATCGACGGTCAGCAGAAGATCCGCAGGAGAGTATTTTCCCTCCTCCTCCAGTCTCTTCATGATCTGGTCGGAGTTGGCCTGCACGACATTCACTTTAATACCGGTTTTTGCCGTAAACTTTTCAAACAGGATCTCATCGGACGGATAGTGCCGGTGTGTGTAGATATTCACCTCTTCGGCAGAGAGCGAAGCCAATAAAACAAACATACTTAAAATTATTTTGATCACTGTTTTTCCTTCAAAGATCTTCATGAATTTGTAAAACACTTTGATGATACGAGGGCGTATTGTAGCATAAAAGGGCTGTTCACAGTGCTCTCTTTCTCAAAAAAAGAAGGTCTGACACACTTTGATACTGCACCTTGATGCCCAGACCGAATTTCATGGTGCTGATCTCCACAGAGCGTTTCAGCGTGCCGAACCACCAGTCCCAAAGCGCCAGAGAACCGCCGAAATTGTAATTATAGAATTTCGTTGAATGGTGTATCTGATGCTGAAAAGGCGAAATGAAAAGCTTCTCGATCCAGGAGAAATATTTGAGTTTGATATGTGAATGTCTCAGATTCGCCCCTATGAGGTTAAAGACAAAGACAATGATGTTCACCCCAAGCACATCCATAAAACTCAACAATCCGCCAAATAGGTAAATGAACACACCCGTCACCAGTCCAAAAGAGAGAGAAAAACGAAATCCAAATAAGATATTTTCTACAGGATGTACCCTGTAAAAGGTAATGGGGGTGAGCACCTTTGCAGAGTGATGTACCTGATGGAACTTCCATAAAACGGGTACCGTATGCATAAAACGATGTAACCAGTAACGCGTAAAATCACTCACAATGAACAGCGTGACGGTAAAGAGGAGCATGACTTGACTATAGCTCAACCCTTTATAGATATAAAATCCAAAATAATCACTCAAAACATTTTGTGTAAACAAAGCAATTTCATTGGCCCCGATGATAATGGGAATGACCAGCCACACTTTAATGAAAAATGAGATCATAAAATAACGATAGTCCAACATGGCACTTGGATGCAGCCATAACTTTTTACTCAGGTTGATCTTTTTCTCTTGAGGATAGAGAACCAAATAGACCATCGCGATCAAGATGGTCGTAAGTATATAGAGCCAATACACCCTTTGATGGGGATTGATAAAATATTCCAAAAAGTATAAGTCATTGCTCATCTATTGAATTATCCATGGTATCATTATAAAAAAATTCATGGCAAATTATACAACAAGGCGACTTGTTCTATAATGAGAAGATAAATTTCTATACCGATCGTTTTCAAAGGAAATATTTTAAATGAGACAGCACACAAAACACTTTCTTCTTGGCCTTGGTCTTGCCCTTACACTCTCTTTACCTCTTCACGCAGTCAGTACGGTTAAAACACCTGTAGCAGCACAGGAAGCCCTTCTGTTAACCTATGCAAAGATTGCAAATGCCAATTATGCTGATGCTTTGAGGGATGCCAAAGCACTGCAGCGTGCCGTCAAAGCTTTTACCGACACTCCGACGGAACAGACACTCTCCATGGCGAAAGCCGCCTGGCTGATCGCAAGAGAGTCGTATGGGCAGAGCGAAGCATTTAGACTCTCCAACGGTCCCATCGATGCAGAAGAGGGGTGGGTATTTGAAAAATACCGTTCTCTCTCCGAACAGCTCAATGCCTGGCCTTTGGATGAAAACCTGATCGACTATACCATCGATGCCCATGGCAAAAGAACCACGGGCAACATCATCGATACCAGGGGGAGGTTCGACCCGGGCGGAGAAGATGCTTCGGCAGTGGATGTAAGCACTATCACCGTAGAAGCCATCACCGCACTCAATGAGAACGGCGGTGATGCGAATGTGGCGACCGGTTACCATGCCGTCGAGTTCCTGCTCTGGGGGCAGGACCAGGATTATGCCAACTTTATGAAAGATGCGGTGACGCACGGACCCATGGTTGCCGGACAGAGACCGCTGAGTGACTATACAACAGATAAAAATGCAGACAGAAGAAAAGCGTACCTGAATGCAGCGGCTGCAAAGATCGTCTCCGATCTGGAAGTGGTCAGCAGAGCATGGAGAGAGGGCGGAGCGTATAGAAATGCCCTGTTGCACAAAGCGAAGGAGAGCAGCAGAAATATTGCCCCTCAAAAAGCATTGAAACAGATATTTAAAGGTATGGGCGTTTTCATCAAGTCCGAAGTGGCCAATGAGAGGATCGCCATAGCCGTCCTGACACCTTCGGAAGAGGATGAGCACTCCTGTTTTTCCGACAATACACACAGAGACATTGCTGCCAATTACCAGGGCTTTAAAAATATCCTTCTGGGTACCTACAACGGGATGGATTACGGAGATGCCCCGATCGATGCCATGTCCGCTGAGGCAAAAACGCAGCTGTTATCACTGATGGCCAAGATCGAGCGTACAATAGCGCTCATCGATGCCGTTGCCAGAACAAGCAGACACTTCGACTATCAGATCCGCCCCAATGACCCGATGGCCAGAAAGATCGTCAAACTGAAAAATCAGCTTAGAAAACTGGGGGACAAAATGGTCTCCGTGGCTGCCGCCAATGGCATAGACCTTTCCAAAAAAGAGGTCACCAATGCCAAAGAGACCAAACTCTGATACGGGAATATGGCTGTTTTGTCTCTGAATAATCCGCTTCTTTTGACAGCATGTATTTTGATAGTGAATCTCCATGCAGAGCCCCTGACACAGAGACAGGGGGATGCAAAATATACCACCACTGCTACGGGGAAAGATCTCTTTAGCAGACAGATATCCGGTCTGGATGATGCGCAGCAGGACCGATTCATCGTCGGAAAAAGTTTTTTTCATATTCCCTGGGTGGAAGCACCGAGTGCTACCACAGCAAGAGACGGTCTGGGACCTCTTTTTAATTCAAACACCTGTGCCAACTGCCACCCACACAATGGACTAGGGTCTGTCTATAATAAAAAAGGTGAGATCAGTCGAAGCTATGTCACGAGACTTTCCATCCCTCCAAACGGTTCCAAAGAGCATCAAAAGATGTTAAAACTTGCAGGCTTTGTGCAAGAGCCTGTTTACGGCGGACAGATCAGCATCAATGCTGTTCCGGGTGTTTCTTATGAAGCAAAACCGCTGCTGAAATACAGAAATATTACAATGATGTATCCCGACGGAGAGAAGGTTATCCTGAAACGACCGCTTCACGGCATTAAAGATCAGCTTAAAGATCTACAATACGGTCCAATGCACAGAGAGGTCAGCATTACCAACCGTCTGGCACCCGCACTTGTGGGACTGGGTCTTTTGGTGCAGGTGACGGATGAACAGATCTTGGCGTATCAGGATATCGATGACAGAGACGGTGACGGTATCTCCGGAAAAGCGAACCGGGTCTATTCGATCGCAGATAAAACGTTTAAAGTCGGACGTTACACCTGGAAAGCCTCTGCCCCCTCTGCACTGCAGCAGAGTGCTGCGGCAGCCTACAATGACATGGGGCTGAGCAATCCGCTCTTTCCAAAGGAGAACTGTACCAAGTACCAGAAGGCCTGTCTGAATGCCCCCAAAGCTGACCTGCAGAGAGCCGGAACGCCTTATGACCTGCCTATGGAGAGACTTCAGGCAATCACGTTTTACCTGAAACATCTGAAGATCCCCAGATCTGCCATTAGCCAAAAAGAGGGAGAAAAACTCTTTCTTACTATAGGTTGTATAAAATGTCACAGAGCATCTTTCAGACTCGCAAGCGGATATACCATCAAACCCTTCAGTGATCTGCTGCTTCACGACATGGGTGAAGCCTTGAGTGACGGAAGGTCCGAGTTCCTGGCAACAGCGCGGGAGTGGCGGACGGCACCGCTCTGGTCTTTGGGAAAGTATGAAAAAGCACGGGGGCAGCCACCGGAGCTTCTGCATGACGGAAGAGCCAAAAGCATAGAGGAGGCCATCCTCTGGCACGGCGGTGAAGCCAAAAACGCTCAAGAACGTTTTATGAACCTCTCCAAAGAGGAGAGAGAAAAAGTGATAGCCTATATCAGGGAGTTATAGAGATGATAAAAATAATTTTCAGTTTGCTTTTTATAGTGAACATCCTACATGCAAACGAGAGTTTGCATTCCATCTACGAGCATATTATTCTGAAGAACAGCAAAGAGGCTGTCGTCGTGGCTGAGAAGTTGAAGTCCGCTTTGGAAAAAGAGGATACTCCTCTGGCAAAAAAAGAGTTCAGTGAGCTTGTCAAAGCGGTGAAAAGTGTTGAAGCCTTTTATATTCTGGGTGATCTGAATGATGAGTATATCGACCTGCCGAGATACCTGGATACCTTTCATCAGGGGACGGAAGATATCAAATCCCAGCTTGACATGATCATCAAAGAGAAAGAGGACCTCTCTCTCGCACTGTATAAAAATTCACACAAGACCATCAATGCCCTGGAGTATCTGCTTTTTACAAAAGAGCTGAAAAACCCGAGAGTCAAAGCGATGGCACTGATGATGATCGATACCATCCATAAAAACCTGACAGAAATTTATGAGGGGTACAAAGAGGAGGAGAAGCATTTTGTCAGTAATGAACAGAATGCGAATGCTATGATGCTCAATGCCCTCATAGAGAGTGCCTACAAACTCAAAGAGTGGTGTGTAGGGGACCCTGCCGGGCTGAGTCATAAATTCAGAGGAAAACCCGATAACCGCAGAGCAGAATTTCATATCAGTAAAAATGCTATGGTTGCCGTACAGGCCATACTGAAAACACATTTGAAAGTGTTGGATAAGCAGGATTTCAAAAACTTCGGAAGTATGATCCGTTCCTATCAGGTGACGGATGAACTGCAAAATGCTATTGCCGCCCTGAAAAGTGCTTTGGCAGAGAGTCAGAAGATCAAAAATGACGACTTCTCACAGGCTGCACCGCTTTATGAGAGTTTGAAAAAACTGCATACGGCTTACTTTATCTCCCTCATCGGAAAACTCAAGGTCACCTCAAAGATCCTTGATTCAGACGGAGACTAAACAGAGACTGATTAAAAAACAAGGAGAACACTATGCGCATTATTTTAAGTACGGTACTCACAACGATACTTTTGCTCACACAGACTGATGCTGCTGATATGCAACAGCAAAAGGTTGAGCTTGGTAAAAAACTCTTTTTCGATACCATCCTCTCAAAGAACGGTACACAGCGCTGTGCCACCTGTCACAACCCGGAACGCGGCTTTGTCGACAGCAGAGACAACGGTGTCAAGGGTGCGGCAAGCCTTGGAGATGACGGAAAGAGTATCGGTGACAGAAATGCTCCGACGGCTGCCTATGCGAAGTTCTCTCCTGTTTTTCATCTTGATAAAAAGAAGGGTGAATATGTTGGCGGGCAGTTCCTTGACGGCCGTGAAAAAGACTTGAAAGGCCAGGCAGGAGGACCACCGCTGAATCCTGTCGAGATGGGGATGCCCTCAAAAGCGTTTTTGGTAGAGAGACTTAAAAAAGACCCCGTGTACAACAAAGCTTTTAAAGCGATCTACGGGGAAGATATATTTAAAAACAGTGACAAAGCCTATGACGCGATGGCAGGTGCCATTGCAGCCTTTGAAAAAACAGAGGAGTTCTCACCTTTTGACAGTAAATATGACAGGTACCTGAGAGATGAGTATGACCTGACCGTACTGGAAGACCTGGGACGTTCACTCTTTTTCAGCAACAACAACAATAACTGTGCCTCCTGTCACCTGCTCAAAGAGGAGGATGCAGAAAAAGAGACCTTTACCAACTACAAATACCATAACATCGGTGTACCGCAGAACCATGCGCTTATGGCCAAAAATGTAGTAGACCCCGAAACATTCATAGACCACGGTCTTTTGAACAATCCTGCGGTCAAAGATAAGAAGTATGACGGGAAATTCAAAGTACCGACACTGAGAAATATTGCCGTGACCGGTCCCTATATGCACAACGGGGTATTCCAGAAACTCAGTACAGTCATTGAATTTTATGACAAATATGTCAACAAGGAGAGAACGCTCAACCCAGAAACAGGCAAACCCTGGGCTGACCCTGAAGTGAAAGTTGACAAGGAAGATATGAAACTGTTAAAAGAGGCGAAAGCCTTAACAGACAGAAAAGTCAAAGCACTGGTCGCATTTTTGAACCTGCTGACTGATAAAAGGTATGAACATTTAATACCGAAGGATGATTAAGGCATGATAATTTTTATGTATTTTAATTAAGAATTGATTAATATTCTATTTTGTATACTTTTAATAGATCTACACTAAAAAAATTTCAAATAAAGCCAAACTTTTCAAAAGAAAAGAGCGGAAAGCTACGGGTCTTCTTTTAAAGCTCACCAGATTGCCAAAGAATAAACCTCATTTACCTTCATCTATACAGATGAAGGTACAAACAAAGGATTTTTTATGAAAAAACTGCTTTTACTTTTAGGAATCACAACCCTACTCTTCACAACGATGCTCTCTGCTGACTATACTAAAAATATTGAATTGACTTACGAAGATGGAACCGTTAGCCCAGATATACTTCATGTTACCTATAAAAATGATTCTAGTATTGTCACCTCAGAAGTGCACTATGATGATCAGCCAACCCTTTACGGCATTGGCACACTGTCAGCAATACCCAGGATAGACGTTGCCACCACTGTATCATTTGGTTTCTATAGTTCTGAGTTGGATCAAGCAGTAAGTATGATGATAATACTTGGTCGTTACCATGGAAACAAATGGTACATGTATGCTTCTACAGGCAACGATGATCTACTTACTGGTGGGACATGGAAATATATTCCTTCTGTAGCAGATAGAAAATCTTCTGTTGCGTCAGGTACAAAACCTTCTGGTAAATCATTAAAAAGTTTCGTGAAGTAATACTACCCCCTCAATATCCCGGTCTCTTTTGATCGGGTGATCGTACATTTCTACACTACTGCTTTCTGAATCTATCACTACGTTTATACTAAGTTGAGTCTCCTCTTTCCGGTACGCCATTTAACTTCTATACGCTGCACCTCTTTCTCTTTTCAAGACCAAAGTATGCTATGGGGCATCAAAAGAGTAGTAACCGCTACTTGGCTTTTAGTTAGCGTATTTATTTATATTTAAGTATCAACTCAGTATTATATATAATTATGATAAGGGAAAAGAATGAATGAACATATTGAAAATGAATCTATCAGAGATTTAATTGCCAAAGTGAAAAAAGAGTGGGAAAATCCAAAAATTACTGAACTTAATATCAAAGAAACGAAAAGTGGTAAAACTGGGTTTTATGTGGAAGGAGACTATACTCATATTAACACTCGTAGCTCCTCGTAGTTAGTTAAAACACTTACTAAAATTCATAAATAGCCTACATAAGTTACGGAATATCGGGAAGAAATGATTTTGGAATTTTATCGCTTCATAGGTACCCGTCGTAGGAAAATGTTTGTTTTTAGATAGTTGCCAATGACAATGATGATTCCATATCTATCAACTTTAGGGAACCTCTAAAAATACTTCTCCAGCCTTCCTGTTTTATCAGTTTTCAATTTAAAAAAATTATAGCGCCAATATTCCCGATAAAATAGTTATTTTTCCATATTTTTCTTCCATAATTGCT
>JALSUP010000003.1 GCA_027071315.1 Sulfurovum sp. | reverse complement strand
TCTCTTCGTTTTCTACAAATCTGACACTCTGTTCAAAATACTTCTGCAGCATCTTTTGCAGTGTTTCAAAGACGATCGGCTTGGAAAGATAATCATCCATCCCTGCTGCCAGATACTTTTCTCTGTCCCCTTCCAGGGCATTCGCTGTCAAAGCCACAATCGGAATGTGATGTTTTCTGCTTTTCTCCTCATACGCAATGATCTTCTGAGTCGCTTCAATACCGCCCATCACAGGCATTTGAATATCCATGAAGATCATATCGTAATCATTTATTTTCTCACGCTGAACCAACGCTTCATGACCATTCTCTACTGTCGTGACCCTAATGCCCAGTCTTTGCAGAATATTGACGATCAGTTTTTGATTGATCTTATTGTCTTCTGCAACGAGAATATGTATATCTTCAAATAACATATGTGTCTGGGTGACTTCAGTGTTGTCCTGGATCTTACGCTCTTTATTCACAATATCGATCGATCTAAGTGTTTTGGTCAGGTTAAGCGGTTTATAGATGATCTGATCGATCTTCTCCTCAACTTCTGTGATCTTGCTTTTATATTCACTGGTCGTAATGAGAATGATCTTTGTCTCGATATCGAGATATTTCTCGATCTCCCCTGCCCTGTTGAAATCTCTATGGTCCAACACCATCAGGTCAGGCAGGCGTGTACTCTCCATGTCAAGGATCTCACCGGCACTGTACTCTATGAACTTTGCGCCGCTGGACTCAACATAAGCCTGCAGATTGTGACTATAGTCTTTCTCTACATTTTCCGGTCTGACAAGCGCCACTGTGAATCCGTACATATTTGGTTTGGGGAAAGAAAGTGCCTCTTTCGCTTTATTCAAAGTCAGGGTGAAGAAGAAGAGAGAACCTTTGTTCTCTTCACTCTCAATGGCTAAATGGCCACCCATCACCTGTACAAGTTTTGCCGAAATGGAAAGACCCAGACCTGTTCCTCCGAACTTACGGCTTGTACTGGTATCTGCCTGTGTAAAGACATCAAAGATACTCTCGGTCTGCTCTTTGGTAAGACC
Source organism: Sulfurovum sp. (assembly GCA_027071315.1). Taxonomy (GTDB): domain Bacteria; phylum Campylobacterota; class Campylobacteria; order Campylobacterales; family Sulfurovaceae; genus Sulfurovum. Next base: position 3,411 of record JALSUP010000003.1, on the reverse strand, counting down.
GATACCCGTATCCTGTACAGAAAACTTAAGAGAAACACTCTCCTCTTCTTCTGCAACCCTTTCAACCCGCACATCTATCATGCCGCGCAAGCCTGTGAACTTAATAGCATTACTCACAAGGTTCACCAGTATCTGGCTTATCTTTGTTGGGTCACCTTTAAGCATCATCGGCATATCAGGATCAATATAGACCGTTAGATCTATATCTTTTTCAGCCGCTCTCGCCCCGTAAGACTCTATGGCAGACTCAAATTTCTCAATAGCATTGAAAGAGATGTTTTCCAATTCTATTTTTTGGGCCTTGATCTTGGCAAGGTCTAAAATATCATTGACGATCGTCAACAGATTATCGGAACTGTTTTCAATAACTGTCGTAAATTCTTTCTGTTCCGTCGTAAGCTCAGTCGATTTTAAAAGCTGTGTAAACCCGACAATACCATTGAGCGGCGTACGTATTTCATGTGACATATTTGCCAGGAAAAGGTCTTTTGCCTGGTTTGCTTCACGAATGGTTTTGGTAAGAAACTTATAAATTGCATTAATGTCTCTCTTGTCTATGAGTGCTGTAAGTTCTCTCTGCTGATCAATATCGAGGATCATCTCTATATCTTTTAGGGTATCTTCAAAAAGCTGTTTGTCTTTATGGATATTATAGTAGATCACCAGCAGGATCAGCAATAACAGGAAGAGCAGGACCATTGCTAAAAAATACTGGTTCAAAGCTTCTGTGCTCCTGCTCAGGTTCTTCTCTGCATACTCTTTTGCCGACAATGTGAGTATACCCTGGGAGACAGCGAGATACTTCATCTTTTTTTCAATCTGTGACAGCCACTCCTCTTGTGTAATATGATACTTTCCGGAATCTGCCCCATACAGTATTTCAGCCCGCTCATGCAAACCGATCTTATGATACTGCTCTGCAGTCAGCAAAGCAGAAAGTTTGGCAACGATGTCTTTGTTCTTCACCGTGGACATACTTGGCAGCACGTCATAAAGAAGTACTTTGTTCCAGGATCTCAAGTCTTGATCGCTCATTATTCTGGAAGCATCCAGAATAAAGAGAATACCTGCATTTTCAAGCTGGGTATTCTCTTTGAGTCGGCTAAAGTCCTCATACATACGCAGATAACTTTTTATCTCTGTACTGCTGTCTGAGAGGTAGATCCTTTTCATCATGCCAAAGAAAGAGTTAAAGATCTTATTGTGATAGACTTCAAAGAAAATACTCTCATAATCTTCACTGCGCGTATCTACCCGTGTTCTCACATATTTCAAATGTTTTTTTGTTGATTCAAAACGTTTTTTATATTTTGAAAAGAGAGGATTCTCCTCTGTATACTGCAGCATATCAGAGATCTTGAGATCGACATTGCTTCTTGACGCTTCCACACTTTCAAAACTTCTGTTCTCTCCATGTGCCATGTAGAGTGCACTCTTCAGTCTCTCATCTGAAATAGCATCCATCATGTTGTCGAGCTGTTCGACAAAGTAGAGGTTTTTACTTGCTGTCTGTGCTTTTTCATATTTCACATAAGCTTCATAGCTATAGTAGGCTGTTCCGGCTAAAGCGACCATACTCATAAGAATGAGGAAGTTCAGGATATATTTATTGGTGATAAATTTCATCTCTTTCCTCTCTTATTGGTTTTTACTGTGATAAAGTGCCAACTGAGCGACGATCTCTTCCTGCTCAGCAATGGAAATGAGCATCAGTTTGGGAATGAAAAGCACTCCGGATCTCATTAAAAATGCACGATTGGCTTTCCAGGCACGGTCAAGTTTTAACTGTACGGCTCTCATCTCTTTACTATACCCATAGGCTGACAGAGTCAAAAGGTTTTCCTCCATTTCCGTCATCGACATTTGCAACTGCTCTTTGTTGGTACTGTTGTCAAAGCCTGCATTGACCGCTATATAGTACTTCGTTACTCTCTCCAGAAGATACTCTATCTTTTTGGTCGTCATGAGCATATGCTCTTCTGTTGAAAAGTCATATTTATGGCTTAATGCGATCGAATCTGCCCCTTCAAGCAGGGTTTCACTGTAATCAAGCATCAGGGCTGCATTTTCTTTGTCCGGATTTTCGGAAATAATGTCTTCTATCTGATCCTTACTGTAGGCAAGAAACTCCAGAATATCTTTGGTATCCGAATCTTTTGTCGTAATCGCGATCTCTCTGAGATCAGAGCCCAGTTTCTTCAACTCTCTTGCTAACCGGCTCTTAACCTCTTTCTGATCCGGATAGGCATAAAGGAACAGATAGTCTTTGACGATCTTTTGACTTAAATAGCGAATATTTTCAGAAGCTTCTATGACTTTGACATCCCCTCTTGTTGCCGCATGTCCGAAAACACTCAGGACAAACAGTAAAAGTGCAATAGGCAGTATGGATTTCATCTTTTCTCCATTATTTATACTGTTCGACATACAGAACGGTCACATCATTCATCTTTTTCGTGATCTTGTCTGTGGTGTTGAAAACGATCAGAGGCAAACCGCCTTTTTCAATGTTCAGATAGAACTTGTAAACGATCTTCCACAGTCTGTTGATGTCATTAAGCTTTCTATTGATCTCCGGTGTATTGGAGGCATTGGCCATCAATGCAGTATGTGCTTCGCTAAAACTTGCAACCGCTGCTTTCATTTGATCGATCGTATTTTTATCTTTGATCCCTGCCTGATAGGCAATATAATATTTGGCAATACGCTGTGCAAGCATTCTCTGCTTCCCTGCCTTTCCTACTATCTCTGATTCTTTTATGTTCACTTTATTTTTAAGAGAGTCCACCACATACTGACTTCCTTCCAGCATCGATTCACTCAAGTCAATGATAAGCTGGGCATTGTCAATGGAAAAGGATTCTTTGGCTGTTGCTTCAAAATCTTCACTTGACATTTCAACAAAGGCAAGCAGGTTTTCAATTTCCGGGTCATTAATGGACTTTGCCAGTGTCTTATGTACACTCTGCAACTCTTCCATCGATGTTTTTAACTGTTTATTTGCTTTGAAAACAGCGATCTTCTTCCCCGCATACAGATAATCTTTTGCTATACGCTGAGAGAGCATTCTCTGCTTACCCGCCAGATCGATCAATTTGACAGTATCGGCAACGACCTTCACATCTGTTGAAGCTGCCTTGACTTCTTCTGCTGTGACCGTGCATGACAGGACAGCGAGTGCTCCCACTATCAGACTAAAACTTTTTATATTGACTATTTTCATAATAACCTCTTTTTATTTATTTCTCTTGCGCGGCATAGAGTCCGGTAGCCGTATTCATATCTTTAAGGGAACCTCTAAAAATACTTCTCCAGCCTTCCTGTTTTATCAGTTTTCAATTTAAAAAAATTATAGCGCCAATATTCCCGATAAAATAGTTATTTTTCCATATTTTTCTTCCATAATTGCTC
>JALSUP010000002.1 GCA_027071315.1 Sulfurovum sp. | reverse complement strand
TGTGTAGAAAATATTGCTTATGAAAATTGATGTCAAGTGATACAATGCAGCATCTCTCAGCGATAGCGATTAAGGGGGTTTTGGATAGAATTTACTTAGATTTTAGGTGCGAAAGTTAAGATTATAAAATTAGAAATTAGAAATTAGAAATTAGAAATTAGAAAATTGGAGTACTATGTTTAATAATGATATGAAAGATACTAAAGCCGGCTTTGTTGCTGTGGTCGGGAGACCCAATGCCGGGAAGAGTACTTTACTCAACCATGTCGTAGGTGAAAAGCTTGCGATGGTTTCCAAAAAAGCACAGGCAACACGTAAACGTATGAATATCATTGTGATGCATGACAAAACTCAAATTATTTTTGTGGATACCCCGGGTATTCATGAAAAAGAGAGACTGCTTAACCAGTTCATGCTCGATGAAGCACTCAAAGCCATGGGTGACGCTGACCTTATTGTTTTTCTGGCTCCTGTCACCGACAGACTGACAGAGTATGAGAAGTTTCTGAAACTGGCTCAGGCAAAAGGTGTGAAGCACATCGTGATTTTGACAAAGATAGACCATGTTAAAAATGCCGATATTCTTGCCAAGTTGGGTGAGTACCAGAAGTACCAGAGTGAATTTGAAGCGATCATTCCTTTTTCTGTCAATAAAAAAGTAGGTAAAAAGCAGTTACTGGATGAGATTGCCAAACATTTACCGGAATCACCTTTCTTCTATGACACAGAAATTCTGACCACAGACAACATCCGTGATATCTATAAAGAGCTTATCCGTGAATCGATCTTTGAAAACCTGAGCGATGAAATACCTTATGAGAGTGATGTTACCATTGAGAAGATTGAAGAATCTGATAAACTGGACAAAGTCTATGCTACCATTGTTGTAGAAAAAGAGACGCAAAAAGGCATCATTGTCGGACAGCAGGGTGCAGGTATTAAACGTGTCGGAAAACTGGCACGTGAACAAATGGAATACTTTGCGGGGAAAAGAATTTATCTTGATCTGCACGTGGCTGTGAAAAAAGGCTGGAGTAAGAACAGAGAGAGTCTGGAAGAGTTTGGGTATCTTAACTTTCGCACCTAAACCCAAGCATTTTCTGAGTGACATCCTGCAACACAGCGATAATACTCACTAAATCCTCATTCCTGTTGACAACATCTTCGATTTTAGCTATTTCATCAAGTATGGTAAT
>JALSUP010000001.1 GCA_027071315.1 Sulfurovum sp. | reverse complement strand
ATAACATAGTGTCCGAGTGGGTTTTAAATTGGCTATGTTCGCATTAAGGGTTGATAACTCAAACCCCGACCAGCAAACACAGCTAAAAGTTGCCTAGCTGTAATATCTTTTTCTCTATCAAGCAGTCTCATCCAACCCAAATAACTCTCTAAATACTTAGTAGCTACACCGTGAAAGTGTTTCATCCATTCTTTAAGCCTACTGTCGTAGGCATTTATATTTTGAACATGATAGATTCCATCTCGTATATGTTCTTTAGCACTTACATTGATTGTCTCAAGTTTGTAACCAAACTTTTTAGCAAATGCTGTGTAGGATGTTTTTTTATCACTGCAAAGAAGAGTGTCTTTATCTATTAATGGTATCAGAACCTCTGATAGTGTCTCCTTATTGCTTGTCTCTAGTATAGAGTCAGCAGTATTACCATTTCTATCTCTTATAATCAATACTGCAGTCTGTTCTTTTGATATACCTCTTTGAGTGGCTTTCCCTCCTCGTACACGAGGTTTTCTCTCTAAATGATGATTGCCTTTTTGTGATTCTAAAAAGTAAGTTTCATCAAATTCTACAATTCCATGCAGATGTTCAGCTTTAATCTCAGTAGGAATTTTCAACATTCGATGTCTCCATCTAAATGTTGTACTATTTGCTACTTCGCAGTGTGAAGCAGCATCTCTAGTTGATTTGCCTTCTATGACATCTTTAGCATAATCAATCCATACTTCTTTATGTCGTAATCTTGCTAATGGAGTATTAGTTAGTGCATTGAATGTTTTATGACAACTATTACAGCGATAGCGTTGTAAATTAGCTCTAACTCCCCATTTGTAAAAGCTCTTTGATTGACAGTGTGGACATGATTCCATATGTCCAGTAACATCTTCTAAGTTTTCTAAGGAACATTTTTTGTGGAGTACATCTTCAGCTTGTTTTGACTGAGTGTATGTGAGGTTTTCTAACTCTTTTAATAGCTTTTGAAATAAATTGACTTTCATCTTCTTATCCCCCTATTATAGGTCTTATTTAACAAGTATAGCACTTTGAGTTTTATTTTTCAACCCTTAATGCGAACATAGCCTTTAAATTTTATTGATTTTTGACCTCAATTTTCTCATAGATTCACCTTTGATTTCTATGCGATGAGATGAGTGAACAACTCTATCTAAAATAGCATCAGCAACAGTATCATTATTAAGA